>JAGVEP010000174.1 GCA_020058145.1 Phycisphaerae bacterium
GGGTGGGGCGGGCGTCTCGCCCGCCCACGTCGGGCTCGGAGGCCCGACGCTACAGACGTCGGGCTCGGAGGCCCGACGCTACATTGCGACTACCGAAACGTCGGCACTAGCGGCATGAAGCACCCGACCCGCTCCTGCTGCAAGAGCAGCAAGTTGCGCAGGCCGCGCAGCACCTCCCGCAGTTGCGGCGGTGCCAGGTCGCGGACCAGCGGCCACACGGCCCGCACCAGCGGGTCGCCGCCGACGGCCGGCGCCATGCCGATCTCGTATTCATCCTCCTCCGACTCTTTGCCCGTCAGCTTGCCGAGCAGCGCGAGAAACTCCTCGAGGCCCGATGGCTTGGGGAACTGCCGGACCTCGTAGTCGCGGCCCAGCCCGCCCTTGCCCGCGGCATAGTCGAGCGCGTCGCCCAGTCCGCCGAGCTTGTCGATCAGGCCCAGTTCCAGCGCCTGGGCGCCGGTGTAGACCCGGCCGCCGGCGATGCTCTCCAGGTCCTTTTTGATCTTCGACCCGCGCGACTTCGCCACGCGGCCTTTGAACTGGTCATAAACGCTGGTCATGTAGTCCAGCATGAAGGTGCGCTCGGTGTCGTTCCACTTGCGGTTCGCGCTCATGAGCGCTGCGTGAGCGCCACGATTGAACTCCGTGGTGGTGATGCCGAGCTTGTCCTCGAACAGACCCTTCCAGACGATCTTCCCGCCCACGACGCCGATCGAACCGGTGATCGTGGTCGCCTCGGCGAAAATGGTCTCGCCGGGTAGCGCGACGTAGTAACCACCGCTGCCAGCGACGCGCCCCATGCTCACGATGACCGGTTTTTCCGCCGCGCAACGCACGGCCGCGTTCCAGATGATGTCGCTGGCCAGCGCGGACCCGCCGGGCGAATCCACGCGGACGACGACGGCCTTGATATTTGTGTCGTCGCGGGCCTGCTCGAACGCGGCGCGCGCGGTGGTGCTGCCGACGGAAGCGTCGCCGAACGGGCCGTCGTCGGCTTTGCCGGTGGAAATGGGACCTTCGAGGTAGATCAGCCCGAGTGCGGGAGTTTCCTTGTGCTCGGCGGCCGTCTCAAACATCTCCATGATCTGCGGGATCAAGGCGAACGGGTTGCTGGTGTCGAGCTCGAACTCCGACTTCTCGCCAACCCGCTTGAGCACCTTCACGTCCTTGCCGAACTCCTTGTGGAGCCGGGCCTTGAAGGCGGCATAGGTAGAAACCTCGTCAATCAGCTTGCTCTCCAAGGCCCGCTGAGCCGTCAGCGGGGCCGCGTCGATGAGCTTCTTGACTTCTTCCGCCGACAGCCTGCGGCCCGCCGCGATAAGCTGGAGCCAGCGGTCGTAGATGCCGTCGAGCAGCCAGTTGATATTCTCAGCCGCCTCGGGGCTGGGCTCGGTGCGGGTGAACGGCTCGAGCGCGCTCTTGTAGGCCCCGCAGTGCATCATGTCCGCCTCGACGCCGATCTTGTCGAGCAGGCCTTTGAAGTACATCAACTCGCCGTGCAGGCCCAGGATATCGAGCTGGCCGTTCTCAGCGAGCGTGATGTGGTCCGCGGCGGATGCGAGGGCATACGCGCCGTTCCCGGCGTAATCCAGGTAGCAGTAGACCTTCTTGCCCTTGGCCTGAAAGGCCTTGAGTGCCCGCGTCAGCTCCTCGATCTGCGGGAGGTTGATCTGCGGTTGCTCGATGACCAGCACCAGGCCGGCGATGTCGCCGCTGTTGGCCGCCTGGCGAATGGTCTTCACCAGTTGGTGCAGCGTCCGGGCCTCGGATTTCTTGAACAGCGCCATCAGGCTGGCGGCGTCGTTCGGTTTCTCCATCACCGGGCCGTCGAGCACCAGGCGCAGGATGCTCTTCTCGGCGCGGGCTTCCGTGGTCGCACACCAGGCGACGGCCAGCAGCAGTGCGGTCGTACTCGTCAGTCTTCGCAGCGTGAATGTCGTCATGTGACCTCCTCAGGAAGCGGGTCGCGCCGCCGGGCACGATCCCAGGGGACAATTCTCCGTCGCCGGACCGCTTGCGCGTCCTGCGGCCCGACGCTGCCAGTATACGCCGACCCGGTGTCAGTTGGGGTCGGGCGTTGTCAGATGTTGTCGCCGCATTTCGGTGCGCAAAGCAGCGCCATGCGGGCTTTCAACCCGCCGGTATTCGGGCCTGTTGCGCGATTATTCTCAACGATGTTCACTCGCGCGAGCGGCCTACGCACCCCACGCATCCAACCGGCGGGTCAGCTTGCCGACCGCTTCGCGGAGCAACTCCACCTCCGACCGCAACTCATCGACTTCGGCCCGCAGCCCGGCGGCGGGGGCTGCGTAGTCATCCGCGGTCGGGGTGGCAATCGCCGACCCGGGGGCCGCACTTTGTTGCAGCGCTTCCCATTCGTCCGTTGGATAAAGCCGATGCGCGTACCGCACCGCGGCCTGCCCCGGCTGGCGCGGCAGCGTGGCGACGACGGGTGGTTCACACTGGCCAAGGCCATCAACGACCAGGGACACCGCTTCCGTTGTTTCGAACGGATACATTCGCGCGGCGTGCCCGCGCAGTTCGCCGAGCGTCTGCGGGCCGCGCAGCAGGAGCTCGGCCATAACGGCGCGCTGCGGCTTCTCCCAGCCGAGCCGTTCCCTGGCCTCGTGCTTGTACCGCTCGACGCGCGACGCACCCCCCGGCAGCAGCCGCGAAACGAGCCCGCCGGCCCGCAGCACCTCGAGGGTGTTCCAGACCGTGTCTTCGTCCAGCTCGAGGATCGGTTCGCGATTGCTTTTCTGATTGCACGCCGCGACGATCGCGTTTACGGTCATCGGGTAGTACTGTGGCTGCGCGAGCGCTTTTTCGAGGAGCACGCCGAGCACGCGGCGTTCAACGGCATTCAGCGTAGGTGGCATCCGTGTACCTCGTCGCATGTCCGCGGGTCGCTGGCTCGGCCGGCGGGCGTCCATAGTTGTAACGCAAGACCGCCGCGCTCGCAGCCCCGAATTCGACCACCGGCGACGACCGACCGATATAACGTACGAATTCACTATGCCGCTACTGATCCCGATTACCGGCCTGCAACCCGGCATGAAACTGGCCGAGGCGATCATCCTTGACGGGCGTGTCATGCTGCGCGGGGGTCTCACGCTGCGGAGCGAAGACATCTCCGTCCTGCAACGCCGCTTCGCCGGCCGGCAGGTGCGGATCAGCGACCCGGTGCTCGACGAAGTTGTCGAATTCGAGGACGACGGACGGGATCGGCAGATTGCCGCGGACGTGCAGCAGAAGGTGATCCGGTCGCTGAGCCGGGCCCAGGAGCGGTTACGGAGCAAGACCGCCCTGGACAACGCTGAGGTCAACGCGATTCAAACGACGGTGCACGGCTTGATCGACGATCTGAGGGCCGACAAGGCATCCGCGGTGTTCGTGACCGCGTGTCTCGACCCGCACAGCTACGTGGGCGTGCATGCGGCCAACGTCTTCTACCTGAGTGTGCTGCTCGCCCACCGGGCGCTCGACTATGTGATTGCCGAACGCCGCCGGCAGACCAAGGTGCGCAATCTGCGACCCAATTTCGCCGAGGATCTGGTGCCGCTGGGGCTGGGGGCGCTGGTCATGGACGTGGCGCTGGTGGCCCTGTTGCCGCTGCTGCGCAGCGAGCGGCTGCTCACGGCCGAGGAGTGCACGGCCCTGCGGCAGCACCCGCGCGCGGGAGTGAAGCTGCTGCCGGATAAGATGTCCGCTCTGGCCCGCATGATTGTCCGCACGCACCACGAAAACTGCTGTGGAACCGGCTATCCGCGCGGCGCGCCGGCCGAGAGGCTGCATGTGTTCACGCGGATCGTGCGAATTGCGGACGCATTCGATGCGGCGACCGCACGTCACGTCTACCGCCAGGCCATGTCCCCGGCCCGCGTGCTGTGGGAAATGTCGGCTGGTCCGCACCGCGAGTGCTACGATGCCAAGCTGATGAAGGTCTTTGTGGGCCTGATCCAACCGTTCCCGATCGGTTCGCGCCTGCGGCTCAGTGACGGACGCCACGCCACGGTGGTTCGCTACAACCGCCAGGACGTGTTCGACCCCGCCGTCGTCGTGGCGTTCGACGCGGACGGTCGGCCGTTGCCGCGGGAGAAGCTGGAAGGGCCGCGGCACCTGCGCGCGCGGGGCGACCTGCGGCTGGCGTCGTTCGAGGGCGAGGACTTGTCGTTCTTGTATGCGGCTCCGCCCCCAGCAGAGCGGCCGAATGTCTCCGGGGTCTCCACGGCGTGGGAGGCGGCGTATCCGTAGCGGAATCGCAAGCGAGCGCGGCGGATGGGTCGGTCAAGAGCCCGTCCCACAACCTGTGGCACAGGCTTCCAGCCTGTGGTTTCACCGGCAGGATGCCGGTGCCACATCAAGTTGTGGGATACGCTCTAACGAAAACGGGGTGCCGGGATTCGCCGGCGGGCTCTGGGCTGGAGAGGCGCCGCCGCCGCTTTTCAGGGCAGATTCCGCAGCCTGAGTCGCTCGTGCGGAGAAGAAAACCCGCGCCGTTCGGCAATCCGACTGGTCCACGTTCTGATCTGAACCGTCGTTACACCGGTTGATGTGTAAATACTTGTCCTGAAATACGCAAACCCTCCGGTTCCTGCCGGAGGGCTCGTTTTGAAGACAAGTCGGGGCGACAGGACTCGAACCTGCGACCTTCTGCACCCCATGCAGACGCGCTAGCCAAACTGCGCCACGCCCCGCAAACTGTCCTTACACGCACAAGTCTATGTCCGCTCAACGTTGGTGTCAAGCGCGGCGTGCCGTGACGGACCGGTCCGCCGCTCACGCAGCAGGTGCAGCGACAGAATCGCCACCCCGCACACCAGCAGCATATCCGCGACGTTGAACACCCACGGCCAGAGCTCACGCCCACCGATCCAGCGGGTCGGAATCTTGATGAAGTCCCGCACGTACCCGACGGGGCGAGCCAATTGCTCCTGCACACTCTTCGGCAGCTTGCGCGGCGGCGCGGCGGCACTCGGGGGGTACTCGCGCAGCTCGATCCACTGCCCGTCAGCGCTATCCTGCTGAGCGTAGTAGCGCGCGAGCGTGCCGCCCGCTGACGCCAGGCCCTGCGGCACCAACTGCACGAAAACGCGGTCGTACATGTTGCCAAGCGCCCCCGCTAGAATAGCCCCCAAAGCAAACTGAGTCAGCCACCGCCGCGGCGGACTCTGGGCGAACATCCAGAGTACCAGGATGAGCGCGAGCATCGATGCGAGCAGAAAAACTTCCGTGTGCCCGGCCCCGATGCCGAACAGAGCTCCGGGATTCAGGGTCGTGTGGAATTCCAGGATGCTCGGGAGCAGTACGCGATTCCCGCCCTGCCGCAAGGTGTGGAACGCCCAATCCTTGGAGCCTAAGTCCAGGGCCAAACCCAGCGCCGCGACCAGCCAGAGCCGCAGGTGCGCGCCCACACTGTGCCACGCCATCGCGGGCGCGGCGACGACCACGCTGGGGGAATACGCGGGTTCGAGACTGACCGCGGCAGCCGGAGGATCGCCAGACGGTTCCGGTAGCGATGGTTTCGATGACAAGCGTTTACAACCTGCGGCCGCGGCCAAGCTCCTGGGCCAGCGTGTATTCGTAGCAGAACTTCGCCCAGGGTTTGGCCCGCAGGCGGAATTTGCCAATCGGCTTGCCGGTCGCCTGGCAGACGCCGTAGGTCCCGGTACAGATGCGCTCCAGGGCCTCGTCGATTTCCCGCAAGATGACCCGTTCGCCCTCGATCAGGCCGAGCGTGAACTCCAACTCATAGTTGTCCGTTCCGAGGTCGGCCATGTGGATCGGCATACTGGACAAGTCACCGGCTGCCTCGTGGCGGTCCTTGGCGAGGGCTTCGGTGTGCAGCGTAGCCACGTCGCCGAGAATATCGGTCCGCTTTTCGACCAGCATACCCCGGAACTGCTCGATGTCATCGACAGACAACCCGGAACCAGCCGTCGCGGCGGCGGGATCCAGGTCAGTCGCGAGGAGATCTTCCCCTTGGTCGAGCGCGATGGCGGTTGCGGCGCGCGCGGACATGCTGGACGTCCTCGTGGTCTTGGACCGGCCCGCGGCGCGCACGGCTCGCCCTGCCGGGCCGCGGATCGCACGACCGGTCGTTAGAACCGGCTTCTTCTTGACCGCTCGCGTGGCAGGTTTGGAGACTTTCTTGGGCACAGGCTTCGTGGCCGCGCGGGAACGCCCAGGTGCAGCGGATCTGCCTTTCCCAGCGGCGGTCCGGCCCGCTTTCTTGGTGGATTTCTTCGCCAACACAGCGCTCCCGAGCAAAGGGAACGTCGGCGACCGGGCGAGCGCAACTCTTCGCAGCGCAATAAGGTCCGCGCGGTCACCGTAGCCCCGTAACTATAAGATCGACCGACTGGAATGTCAACGTTGACCCAAGCGCCGGTCGCACCGGAGGGTGTAGTCCAGGACTGTGGCAGAAAGCTCGCCGTCCGAGCCTCAGGCGCGAGCCTGGGGTCCGCGCAGCGCGCTCCGCGGGAAACCCCACGCTGGCGCATGGGGCTCGGACAGGAGGCTCGCCGCGCGGGGCGGCTACCACAGTCTTGGACTACGCCCCGCATCACACATCGGATACACCGGATGGGTCCCCGCCACTCGCCGTGCCGCGGCCGAAACGGTAGGCTGCGCCCCCATGCGGGCGCGCTATCCGGCACTTCATTGGCAGATTCTCATCGGCCTGGCCGTCGGCGCGGCGGCGGGACTGCTGGCCAACGCGTGGTGTCCGGCGCAGCCCGACGGCACGCCGCACGCCGGGCTGACCTGGTGCGTCGACAACCTGGCGAAGCCGGTCGGCCAAATCTTCCTGCGCCTGATCTTCATGGTGGTCCTGCCGCTGGTGTTCTCCGCGCTTGTGCTGGGCGTGGCGGGACTGGGCGACGTGCGGCGGCTCGGGCGGGTCGGCCTCCGCACGCTGGTCTTCACGCTCATCTTGTCCGCGTGCTCCGTCGGCATCGGCGTCACACTGGCCAACGTCGTGCGACCGGGTTCGCACCTGAGCGCCGCTCGTCGGGCCGCGCTCCGCGAGCGCTACGCCTCACAAGCCGCGGAACAGGTGGCCCAAGCGCGGCTGGCCAAGCCGCTGCGTGAGACGCTGCTCGACATCATCCCCAAGAACCCGTTTCAGGAAATGGTCGGCGCGCTCGATGGCAGCTCGCCGGGCGGCGGAATGCTCGCCGTCATGTTTTTCGCCCTGCTTTTCGGCATCGCTCTGACACTGGCACCGCCCGAGCGCACGCAGCCGCTCATTCGAGTCCTCGAGGGGGTCTACGACACCGTGATGGTGATTGTCGGCCTGGCCATGCGGCTGGCCCCGCTCGGGGTGGCGGCCCTGGTATTCTCGCTGGCCGCAGTGCTGGGCAGCGAGATTCTGAAAACGCTCGGATGGTACGTTTTGACGGTGTTCGGCGGCCTGCTGCTGCACTTCTTCGGGGTCTATTCGCTCGTCGTCGGGCTCTTCGCCCGGCTGAATCCGCTGCGTTTTTTCGGCCGCATCTCTGAGGCGATTCTGACCGCGTTCGCCACGTCATCGTCGAACGCGACGCTCCCGACTTCCCTCCGGGTAACGGAGCAGAATCTGGGCGTCCGCCGTGAGATCGCGAGTTTTGTGCTCACGGTTGGGTCAACGGCCAACCAGAATGGCACGGCGCTTTACGAGGGTGTCACCGTCCTCTTCCTGGCGCAGGTTTTCGGCATCGACTTGACGTTGACGCAGCAGATTACCGTTGCGCTGCTCGCCATCCTCGCGGGTGTCGGCACCGCGGGCGTCCCCGGCGGCTCGCTGCCGCTGCTCGTCATGGTCCTTCAGACCGTCGGCATCCCGGCCGAGGGCATCGGGATCATCCTCGGCGTCGACCGCCTCCTCGACATGTGCCGCACGACGCTCAACGTCACCGGCGACATCGCGATCGCGGCGTGCGTGGATCGGACGGAACGCAGGTAGGGTGGGCATTGCCCACCATTACGCTGCACCCGGGCCGCGCTACGGGGGACACACGGCGCCGGCGCTGAGCAGCGCGACCAGCGCGTTGATGTCGTCGAAGTTGATCGCGCCGTCGCAGTTGATGTCGCAGTTGGCGAAGCTGCACGGCTGTCCGCCGGAGAGGGCCGCGACGAACGGGTTGATGTCGTCGAAGTCGATCGCGCCGTCGCAGTTGCAATCGCCGACACATGAAGCGCAGATGCAGTTGGCGCAGGCCGTTCCGGCGCCCTTGAACACCCCGCTCAGGGCCTGGCACTCGTCGGCGGTGTGTTCGGCGCACAACCCACCGGCGAGGCAGCACGCGCCCCGGGGCGGCGGCGGCACGAAACCCTGCACCACCACCAC
>JAGVEP010000365.1 GCA_020058145.1 Phycisphaerae bacterium
CCAGCAAGCCGACGACGACCGCGCCGCGCTTCATTTTGCCGGCACGCCAAAGACCTCGGCCTCGGTGTAGTGATTCATGTCATCGCCGGTGCTGCCCTTGCTGGAGAGCCGGACATAGCGCGCCACCACGCCCTTCGTCTCGATGGCCTTGCCCTCAAAGGTCTCCCAGTACTCCTTGTCGCTGCCGATCCCGAGGCCAGAGGAATTGTCGTGGTCGTTGTTGAACAGCGTGCGTACGTTCTCGATGAAGTCGGCATCGTCGGCGACTTGGACGACGACATCGTGATAAACCCGCGCGTTCATGTGGTTGTGCCAGACCAGAATAGCGTAGATGGCGTACTTCGCCTTCAGGTCAAGCTGCACCCACTGCCGCTTCGGGCCCAACTCGACGTAGCTGCCTTCGCTGGCCTCCTTGTCGCCGTCCGTGATCAGCTTCAGGCTGCCGATGATCGGATCGCGATCGCTGCTCGTCACGGGCAAGCCGGCCGCGACGTTCTTGGTCCCCGGCGGGGCGAGCACCGGCGGACGCGGACCCTTCCGCGGCGGTTCGAGGTTGGTCCCCGGCGGGATGTTGGTCGGCGTACCCTTGAACGCCGGCTTGGGCAGCTTCAGCTCGAGCGGCACGAGTTTCTCGTCCGTCTTGGCCCCCGCGTCGGCTTTGGCCGCGGGTTGTGTGGCGGGCGGATCCGCTTTTTTGTCCTGTGCCGACGCGCAGCACGTCAACATGTACGCCACCAGAACACCCGCAACAACGCGAACCCGATTTACGTTCATGACGCCGTACCTCGCTTCCACCAAGTCGCCGCCGACGCGACCGTGTGCAGCACCATAATAGCCACAAACGCGAGCGCCGCGGCCTCGTGTAATTCGATAAGCTGCCGCTGCACGACCGTGCCGAACAGGGGCAGCATGGCCAGCAGCATGGGCAGCATGACGAGCCAGCCGCTGAGCAGTCCGAGCCAAAAGAGCGTTTTCTGGGCGGAGTTGAGCGGCACACGCGGTGTCGGCGCGGCTGAGCCGAACCGGCAGCGCCCGGCCCACAGGAGCGTGACGCCAACCAGTCCCAGCGTGAACATTCCCGCCCCGCTCATGTGAATGAGGAGTTTCCAGCCCCCGAGCTCGCCGAAGCCGAGACTGTGGGAAAAGCCCGTCAGCGCTTGAGTGACGACGCCGAGGCCCGCCAGGCCGTGGATGAGGTGTTCCACCGGCGTCAAGCCGCGCGGAGTGTGCGTAGGTGCAGCAGGTTTCACCTACAAGACCCTCCGAAGTAAGCTCGTCAAGCCATCCAGGCCGTTGCGCAGCAGGATCAGGCCGATGAGTAGAGCGCCCGTACACGCAAAGTATTTGAACGCCGGGCGGAACTTGAATGCGAGCGCCCAGACGACACGTTCGTCGGCGTCATCACCACGGAACGCGAGCATCGACGGAGACTGTGCGCTTTCGTCCACGGTGGTCAGACACCCGGCATCGATCGGAGCATCACCCGCGTGGCAATCGGTGCAGCCGTGTACGCCCAGGGCCTGCGTCGCGGGCCGCACGTCGTGGGCCAGCGCCCACAGATACGGTTTCGCCTCATTTGCGGGTTGATCAGGCGAGTTGGTCCACACCATGCGCTGCGGCGCGATCTTGCCGTCGGGCAGACGGGCGAAGATAGGGCCGACGATTCGTGGCGACTGCTGGTCGTCGCGGTCGCGGGTCGGCAGACCGAGGCCGTGATTCATCGCGGTCTGAAACCGCTTCGCGTCCAACTCGGGCCACGGCCCGGAGTGACAGACCGTGCAGGTCAACTTCTCGAAATGCACCGGCGGAAGGCCCGCGTGCGCCGGGCGTGGAGCACCGTAGCGGCCCGACACGCTCGGCGGCAATTCCTCGGACGCGCTCGCCGACGCGGCCGTGGCATCCTTCGCTGGCGCTTCGGGTTCCGATGTTGCCGCATCCGCCCCCAGGTGACAGCCGGCGCACGAATACGCCGCAACCCAGGCGTCTTTCCGCTCGGCGGCCTCGGTTTCGTACCCGCGGACCATGTTGTGATCGACTTCGTTGCGGTGACAATCGACGCACAGCAGGCCCGCCGCCAGATGCACGTCGCGCGACACCAGCATGTCGTCCGCGGCCCCCGGACCCACCTCGCGAAACGAATGGCAGAAGTAGCACCGCTCGCTGGGCACGCGGCATGTGATGTTGAAAAACACGCGGTCATCGAGGTCGAAGTGCCGTTTGTCGTAGATGAGCTTCGGCCCGGCCAAGTCCGGGTAGTCCGGGTTGGGGGGAGCCTGCGAATCCCAGTCGTCGGGCAGCCTACGCGCCTCGCCACGCACCACACCCAGCCCCAGCGCGACCGTCGGGGCCCACTTGAAGTTCTCCGCCTCGATCTGGCGGTCCAACTCCGCCGGGTCGTGCTGCTGGTCGGCGCTGTGGCAGACCATGCAGTCGATTTCGAGCCGGCCGGAAATCTCCCACCGGGCGCGCTGCGGGGATTTTGCGAGTTCCTCGTCGCTCGGCTCACCGAAGCCACCGCCGGGCATGTGGCCCCCAAAGCGTTTCACGAATTGCCAGATGGTAAGCCCCGCCGCCGCCGGCGTGACGGTGCCGGGCCAGCGACGGCCGGAGAGCGGCAGCACCGCGGCGGTCTTTTCATCAACGAGAATCCAAGGCTCGCCGGGGCGTCCGCCAGAGATGTCCGGGTCGGATGCGTTGAAGTGCCAGCCGTGGCGAATGGCGGCGATGGGGTGACATTTGCCGCACGTCGCCTGGGGCGAGTACGGGGGAGCACGCGCGTCCTGCGGGTCAATCGCCGCGCCGTCGGCGGCGTAGAGCGTGATGCGGTGTACGTAGGGTGTGCGCGAGTCGGTCTTAAGCGGATCGAAACGCTCTGCTCCAGCGGCGCGGGTTTGTCCGCACAACCCCGTCAGGATGATGGCGGCCCAGAAGCCCGGCTGAAGCCGGCTGCCGACCAGCGCGGCGGTACACCAAGACCACCGACTGAAGTCGGTGGCAACGACCGGCCGGCTGAAGCCGGCCCAAGCGCGCGCGCGATCTGACGACATGCCGCCCTACACCTTGAATTCTTCCGGCTTAAACTCGACGCGCTGGCCCGCTGCCACCGCGTCGTTCGCTTTCAGCACCGAAACGGCCGTCTCGTACGCCACCTCCGCCGGGCACGAAAGCGGCGTCTGGTTGCGAATCGCGCTGAAGAAATTCTCCAGGTGCAATTGGTGCGGCGGTTTCTTGCTCTCTTCGAGCAGCCGCTGGCCTTCGGGGTCTTTCGTGCCGTCGGGGGCGAGCGTCTCACCGATCTTCAGTTCGATCGCGTCGCGGCCCATGGTCTCGACCTTTGAGGCCTCGTCTTCCCATTCGCGCTTCTTGGCTTCCGGCTCGCGGAACATGAAGCCTTTGCGCGGGTCCTCGGAGATCATCAGCGAGCCTTCGGTGCCCATGACCAACTCGTAGAACCCGCCGCTGCTGGTGCTGTTGAGCACCTGGTAAAACCCGCGGGCGGTTTTGCCCTCGTAGGGGTACTCGTAAATGGCCAGGACGTTGTCGTACCACTCGCGGGCGTCGTCGTAGACGCGCCCGCCGTTGGCCATCACCGCCGCCGGGCCGGTCTTGAAGAACCAGTTGAACACGTCGATCTGGTGCGAGCCGAGGTCGGCCATCGGCCCGCCGGAGTACTGCTTGTACCAGCGCCAGTTGCGGAAACGCTCCATCGTCTCATAGCCGAACTTCTTGAGCGTGGCTTCATCGAGTTCCTTGCCAGGCGGCCAACCGAGCTCGAACGGCTGGGAGCGATTCCACTGCCCCTGAAAATGTGTGATTCGCCCGCAGACTTTGTCTTTCTCGATCAGCTTCAGCGCGTGCCAATAGCGCGGGTTACTGCGGCGTTGGTGGCCGATCTGGAGCAGTTTGCCGGTCTCGCGGGCGGCCAGGACCATCTTCCGGGCACCTTCGAGCGTGTTGGCCATCTCCTTTTCGCAGTACACGTGCAGCCCGGCTTTCAGACACGCGATCGACTGCTCGGCGTGGACCCAATCGGGCGTGGCAATGATGACCGCCTGGAGGTCTTTCTCCTTGGCGAGCAACTCTTGATGGTCGGAGTAGACATTCACCGGCTGGTCGAACTTCTTGAGGATGTTCGCCGCGTATTCCTGGTGGTATGGCCAGATGTCGCAGATAGCTTTGAAGCGAATGCCGGGGATTTTGAGGGTCTGGTTGACTAGGTTGCGCCCCTGGCTGCCCGGGCCGATAATCGCGATGCGCAGTTCATCAACCTTGTCGCCCTCGGCGGCCTGTTCTTGCGCCCAGCCGGGGATGGTGACCATCAGGCCCGCGCCGGTGACGGCGGCGGTGCGGAGGAAATCGCGGCGGGTAAGGTCGAACAGGGTCCCCGTGCTGTTCTGAATATCCATCGGGTTACTCCGGGCTGGCACCCGGGCGAAAAGCGCACCGGCGCAGCCCAATTTCGGGAGTGTAACGGCTTCGCGGGGAGCGTCAAACTGGCAGGTTCACGCGAACAGCTTGAACCAGAGTTTAAGCGTAACGAGATTCAGCACGACGCGTTCCTTGAAGGTCGGCCGCAGGAGCCAGGCGCCGGTTTGAGCGCGGCGGCGCTGCCAGGCGGATGAACCCGCGGGCCACGGAGCGCGGCGGCCTTCCGCCAGCGCGTCGTCGAGCCAGGCCCGGATCGCTGTGCGGTCAAACCAGGCGTCGAACGATGCGAGCGGCTCCAGCAGTGTTTCGACCAGATAGCGCTGGGCGGGGCCGAGTTGCGGAAAGCGCTGCCGCCAACTCGTCCGACTGTGGACCGCGCTCCGCGGCACGGCGAATTCCGCGGGGAATTCGGCGCGGACGCAGGCAGAGATGTAGCGCTTGCCTTCACGCTGCTGCGCCGTGCAGAAGCGGAGCAAGTCCACGACGCGATTGTCCAGCAGCGGGCAGATGACCTCGAGGTGCGTGCGAAACACCGGCGATTGGCTCGCGATCACGCGCGGGAAGCGCGTGCGGGAGAAGACGACGTCCGTTACATCCGTCGGCGAAACGGACGAGTGGATCGAGTCCAGCAATTCCCGCCGTTGACGCGCATAGTCGCGCAGCACGGCGCTGGCCACGTCGCGCTTGAGCAAAAAACGCAGCAACCACAGCCGTTTTCCGGTGTTAATGCCGACCTGCGACAGGGCGAGCTGGCGCGACCAAACGGGCGGATAGTCGCCGAACATCTCGTCGCCACGGACGACGGCGTCGAAGTCCGCGGCGAGCGCTTGCGCTGTGGTTTCGCCCTCGGTGTAGTTGCCAAGGTGGCCGGTGAGGCCGTCTGTCAGGTAAACGACCCGCTCCGCGTGACGCGGCAGCGCGTCCACGTCGAGCCGCAGGAGCCGGTGCTCGATCCCCGCCTGCTCCGCGAGCTGCCGGGCGACCTGGAAGTCCGAGCCGGGCGTGTCGACGTGGTCGAAGCCCCAGGTAACCGACACGACGTTCAACTCCGCTCTGCGGGCCGCGGCCAGCAACAGGCGCGAGTCGAGCCCGCCGCTAAGCGCCAAGACCGGGCGGCGAAACGGGGCCAGGTGCCGGCGGGTGGCCTGCACGACACTGTCCGCGACTTCTGCGGCTGAAGGTGGCTGGCCACCCTCGCGGCCAGCGAAGTTGCGTTGCCAGTAGCGCTCGATCCGGATGCCTGAGCGTCGGACGGAGTATCGCCGAGCCGGACCGATGAGGCGCACGCCCTGATAGTAGGTGTGTTCATCCATCAGCGCCCCGTTCATGGCCATTGCGGCGAGCGAACCGGGGACGAGCGTGCGGTCGACGCCGGGCAGTTCGCGAAAGCACTTCAGTTCCGGGGCCACGATCAGCAGGTCGTTGACAAGCGCGGCAAAACAGGGGCGTGTCGCGGCCCGATCGGTCCACAGCATCACGGCCCCCGCGTGCTGATCCGCGACGACGAGGACGAACGAACCAGGCAGGCGTTCGATGGCCGCCGGGTCCTGCCGGTACAAGTCCGCCACGTGCTCGGCGTCGCTCTGGACCGCCCGCGGGCTGGACGTGTCGCGGGCAATGTAGCCCTCGAGCACGACGGTCAGCTCATCATTCGACCAGCTCGCGGCTGGCTCTGGCTGACCGCTCCGCCGGCCGAGCGCGGCGAGGAACACGTCGTCGCGGTCGATGTGTACGGTCCACGGAGCCCGCTCGCCGTGCAACGGGGCGGCGGCCGCCTCCGCGAGCGCGCGGCATGTCCCGGGTGGTTGCGCCCGGGCCGCGAGCGAGGTTACCAGGACGATGGCGGGCAATGCTGTATCTCCAGGCACGCACTCCTACGGCCGACACGGGGGTCGGCCGCTACAGGAGCCGGGGCGGACGTCGGCCGCTACGGTGCCACGGGCTTCAGTCCGACGGGATACCGGCGGGCCAGGTCCACGTACTCCTGTTTGAAGCCGCGCCACTGCTCCTTGACCTCGTCGGTGATGGTCTTCTCCAGGAGCCGCGCCGGTGTGCCGACGGCGATGCAGTCCGGCGCGATCACCTGTCGCTGCCGCACGACCGCGCCCTCCGCCACGATCGCCCACTCGCCGACCTCGGCCCAGTCCGAGACGATGGCCCCCATGCCGATGATCGCCCAATCATGGACCGTGGCGTTGTGTACGATGCAGCCGTGCCCGAGTGTGACCCAGTTGCCGATCGTCGTCTGCTCGCCGGGACGAGCGTGAACAACGCAGTTGTCTTCGACGGCGGTGCAATCGCCGATCGCGATGCGGCCGTAATCGCCACGAATGCGGGCTCCCGGACCGATCCAACAGCCCGCCCCAATCTGCACGTTGCCGAGCACGTCGGCCGAAGGGTGCACGTAGCTGTCGGGACCGAGCACGGGGACGTGCGACTCAAAAACGCTGATCATGATTTCCTGCCGGTTGACGGGAGACAAATCGTCTATACTACGACGTCCGGCATGGTACACTGGGTCCCGGTGTGCCGGCCACGGCCACGGCCACGGCCACGGCCGCAGGCCGCAGGGGGTGTAGTCCAAGACAACTGTGGTAGCCGCCCCGCGCGGCGCGCCGCCTGTCCGAGCCCCACGCGCCAGCGTGGGGTTTTCCGCGGAGCGCGCTGCGCGGACCACAGGCTAGCGCCTGAGGCTCGGACGGCAAGCTTTCCGCCACAGTTTTGGACTACACCCGCCCGCAGGATCACCCCGCGACGCAGCCGGGGTTTGCGGCAGGTCCTTGCGGTACCACAAGTCGCGCTATCGCCAGCATCACAAGCGGAGCAAGGTCAAGCACGCTCGCCACCACAAGGTGCACGACCGCGCGACACACGCGCAGCCTGAGGCGGAGCGTTGCGGGTTTGGAGGAGTTGCGGGGCTCCGTTTTCCTATGGACAGTGGCAGTCGCCCGAGAGGCAAGCGACGAAGCCGCCGATGTCGTCGAACGTGACGGCTCCGTCGCAATCGACGTCGCCATTCAGCAGATTGCAGCCCGGAAGCGACTCGTAGTACCCGGCGACGCCGCTGAGCGCGAGCACGAAGGGATTGATGTCGTCGAAGTTCACGGCGCCGTCGCAGTTCATGTCCGCGAGCACGCTGGGCGCGATCGGCAACGCGTACTTGGTTCCGAGATACGCCGCGACCTGTCCGCGTTCGTCGCGGGTCAGGGCCCGGTCGTAGATCAGAAGTTCGGCGAGGTCGCCGGAGTGCGTGTTACCCCATTGATCGTTGCAAATCCACAGCGTGCGCGTCTCGTTGATCTCCGGCGTGTCCGCGGCGTTCCCTCGACCCTGACCAGCCCCACCCACCGCGCAGTCCCAGTTGGGTCCATTGCGAACGAACTCGACCACGTGCCACTGATCGTCCCAGCCGGCCGGTTGCCACCAGGAGACCCCACCGCCACCACCGGACTCGGCGTTACCGTGCTGGAAAGAGAGCCAATCGCCCCATGTGGTGTGGATCAGCAGACGGTTGGTGGGGGTTCCCCAGAAGAGCGTCGTGTTGTAGGGGTCGCTCCCGATCTGTTTTACCACCACGTAGGCCGTCGCCTGGTTGGTGCTCGTCAGCAGCGAGCCAACTACGTTATCTCGCGTCAGCCAATCGCCGCCGTCGAAGCGCACGACGGGCAGCCCATTCAGCGCACCGCTGATGTACGTCGGTCGTTGCGCGGCATTGCCCTGACTCACGTCGAGACCCTGTCCAGATAGATCGGGCCACGCGGCGACGGGATCACCGTTAGCGTAACCCGTCAAGCCGTCGGCCTGGAGGACAAAGCGCAGCCCGTTCGTAACCGGCTGCGCACGAAGAGGTGCAACCTGCACTGCCGCCAGGGCAACACACCCCAGTAGCAAGATCCCCGGCCTCGTCACTCGTTGGCTAAGTCCCGTGAACATGGTTGCTACCTCCACCGCTGTTCAAACAAGCGTGCCAGCACCCAGATTACCAAGTGCGATGGCGAAACGCACGAGAAAAACGGCCGCACGTTAGCGGACGTGTACCTCGGCGCACGCCCGGCACGGGCAGTGAAGGAAACGTGCTTACTTGGTCCCGAGGTCTACGAAATGGGTCGCGCGATTCCGGCCCTCGGCCTTAGAGCGATAAAGTGCCTGATCGGCCTGCCGAATCAGGTCTTCGGAGGGCATAGTCTTGCCGATCACCGTCGCCACCCCGAAGCTCGCCGTCACCGGGCGATCCGGCCAGGACTTGTCCGCAAACGCCTGGCGCAGCCGTGCCGCGGCCCGGCGCGCCTCGTCGACTCCCGTGTTCGGCAAGAGGACGACAAATTCCTCACCGCCGTAGCGGGCTACAAAGTCTGTGCTTCGGGCCTGATGCTGCAGCACACCCGAGACCGCCCGCAGCGCGTCGTCGCCGGCCAAATGCCCGTACGCATCGTTATACGGCTTGAAGTGGTCCACATCGAGCAGCACCAGCGACAACGGCTGCTGGTGACGCTCCGCGCGGCGAAGCTCCTCGGCCAGCCGCTCGTCAAAAGCCCGGCGATTTTTCACGCCCGTCAGGCCGTCCAGAGTCGCGAGACCCGCAAGCTGGGCGTTGGCGGCGAGCAGGGCGGCGTTCTGCGTGTCCACCAGCTCCCGCGCGTGGGCCAGCTCCGTTTTCGCACACTCCAACTCGGCGTCGCGCCCGGCGAGCGCTTGCTGTAAGCTCAGCAGTTGTTCGTTGAGCTGGCTGAGTTGCTCGAATATCCGCTCGGGACCCATGAGGCGTGATTCTACCGCCCGCCGCCGCAAGAGGCAGCCGCCCGGCTCGACATCGGCAGAGTGCCCCAACCCTGCCAGTGGCCAGGTTGGGGCACCCAAACTCGCTACTCGCTATTCGAAACTCGCCACTCGGCAGCTACGCCGGCACCCAGGCGAGGTCCAGGATGGTGTTCGTGGGCCTGGTCGTATTGAACACCGCCTTGACCTTCATGCCGAACACCGGCGTGCCTTCTTTCAGCCAGCTCATCAGCTTCGTACACACGCCCTCGATCTCGACGCTGATCAACGGCGTGCCCGGCGGCAGCTTGAACAGCTCGCCGGGGTAGGTCACGACCGAGTGCGTGTAGATCGTGCCGACCTGCGGGGCCTCGGCCCACTGCATGTCGTGCCAGCAGTCGGGGCATTCGCACCGCGGCGGCAGCCAGAGGCGTTTCTCGGCGCACTTGGGGTTCGTGCAGCGGGTGGCGAGCAGCTTGGACTGCTGCAAGCCTTTGAAGAACTTGCCCCAGCCGCCGTAGCTATGAATGTGATGCCACGTCTTGGGGTTTTTGACAACGAGGGGTTCCTCGTTGAGGACATCGAGTTTCGTGGTGGGCCAGTCGATTGTCACAGGATTATCTCCATCAATTTCACGTTCCGAGTTGGGGCGCGGGGATTTCTTGGCCCCCGCAAAGGTCCAGGATGGTGTTCAGTATTTCTCTCAGTTCCGGGCATTGGTTCGCAGATTCGAGCAGGTCCACGTCTCGCAGAATCCGCTTGCCGTCACGCACCTTGGAGTAGTGGGTGCGGCATTTGCCGGCCCGGAATACCTCCGCAATCCGGCGGGATGGTGGCTGCAGGTGATTTACACCTTCGGGCGGGCCGGCCGGGACCGCCTTGTTGTGCTTCGCGAGCCGCTGGATCGTGTCCCAGTACGGCAATAACCAGGCTTCAAAGTCATGTTGGGCTGCGTGCGGGTGAAAGCGCGGCTCGTCCCCGACCCAACTGCGCATCTTCGATTTCGCGTCAGCCGCGTTTTCAAACGCGCGCGTTCCGGTATAGACGTCGGTCAGGGCGATGACGGCGTCTGGCGGGTGCGAACCGTCCAGCAGGCCTCGGACTCGACGGCGGAGTTTCTCCCCCGTGGGCACTCGTCCGTCGCACGGAACGGGGTCGAGCTTGGGCATACATCCGGGCAAGCGTGGCTCCAGGAACCTCCGTAGCGCGTCGCGAAAGGCGACTTCCGTATCTCCTTCCACGATCAGGCTGATCTTCATGGATTCGCCCCGAAGCGATTCATGCGCCACAGTTGATCCAGCGTGTAGTCCTGAAGCCAGGGCTCAAGATCGAAGGTGTCGCCCCAGCGCGCGATGGCGTGCCCATCCTCGATGTCGAGCGCCAAGACCTCATTCGGATGCATGAACCGAACGAGGCTCTCCGAGTGCGTAGCAACTACGAGCTGAGTGCGCGCCGCCGACTCGCGCAACAAATCGCTGAGGACCCTCAGCATGGCGGGGTGCAGGCTCACTTCGGGCTCATCGATGAGCGTGAATGCGGTGAGCGCCGGGCTGCTGAGCAGCGTGACTAACCAGAGGAACCGCAACGTGCCATCCGATAGCTCGTGGGCGTAGATCGGATGGCTGAACTCGCGGTCCTTCCAGGTCACCGCGAGTGTACCCGCTGCAACCGGGGGGAAGCCGAGGCGCTCGAACGACGGGAACGCGGCAGACAACGCGTCCTCAACCATCTCAAACCGGTCGGGCTCTGTCTCTTTGAGATAATACAAGCAAGGAACCAAGTCCTCGCCCGCTGTCCCAGGCAGGCTGGCCGGTCGCATGGGCTGCGGCGATCGGATCGGCGATCGTTGGCCGAGTTGAAGATCTCTGGCCCCATACCATGCCAGTGACGCAAGACGCTGTCGGAAGGCCTCGCACTGGCGGTGCATCTTGGGCACCTGGGATAACGCCGTCTCGGACTCGTCGAAGTCCCAGTTCGGCTCGACAAACCCGGGGGCATCGGGGTCCGTGTAGCGAATCCTGGGCACGTGGGCATCAATGTGCATGAAGGGTCGCGGCCTTTGCGGATCAAGTTGCTGCGACAGAACCTCGCGTGCTAATCTGAACCCTTGACCTTGGGGAGCGATCTCAAGTTCGTAGACGAGCGGCGGATGTTCCCTGTCGGAGTCGCCGGTTCGAGGCGCTGCGGTCACACCCAAGGTCAATCTGTCCGCCCGATCGCGAGTTAGCACGGAAGGCAGGCCGCCGAGTTCGTTTAGAGCGTCCTTCGTGGCTCCTGCCGCTGAACGCGCGAGCAGTCGAACAACGTCCAGCAGCGAGGTTTTGCCCGAGCCGTTGGCCCCAAGAACCACCGTCAGCGGGCGCAGCTCAAGATCGACGGACTCGAGCCGCCGAAACCCCGATACGGCCAGGCGTGTGATGTTCATCGCAGTTCCTGTCGGCCGCCGGTTTACGACGGCGATCAGCATAGCTTGGCCGCTGCTGCCGTGCCTACGGTTTCTCCATAATCGCGCACGTCACGTGACTGCCCGTGCCCGCGTGGCTGATCGCGCAGGCCCGCTTCGGGTTCTTGGCCTGCAAGCTCTTCCAGTCCGCGGGTTTCTTTTTCCCGTACCGCTCCCACAGCTTTGGATCGCCGTGGAACTTGTCGTATTTGCCCTGGAATTGCCAGAGCAGCTCGACGAGCTGGAAAATGCCGGTCGCACCGACCGCGTGCATCGTGCCGATCAGCCCGCCGGAAAGATTGGTGGGCAGGCGGCCCTCGAAATAGGCGTCGCCCGACTCGATGAACTCGCGGCCGCGTCCGTAGGGTCGGAGCCCGATGTCCTCGTAAGTCTGGACGTCACTGATGGTGAACGCGTCGTGCGTTTCGAGAAGATCAAAGTCCTCGACCGGGTCCTTGATCCCAGCCATGTTGTACGCCAGGTACGCCGCCATGCGGGCCGCGAGGAACGAGCTGAAGCCCGGCCATTCAATGCGCTTGTGCGTGAAATAGTCCTTGTAAGTCTGTTCGTTCTCGTTCGGCAACAGCAGGATCGGCATGTTCCGCCGGTCGGCCGTGCGCAGCGTATGCGAACCACCGCAAATCGCGGTCAGCCGCACGGGCTGGTCGGTCATCTGGTAGGCCGTTTCCTCGTCCGCGAGGATCAGCACCGCGGCGCCGACGCTCATCGCACAGCATTCGAGGAACGTCAGCGGCTCCGCCACGATCTCGTTCTTGAGGACGTCGGCGACGGTGTACTTGCCGGGGTTCTGCGCGAACGGCGAGTAATAGGCGTATTCGTGATTCTTGCACGCGATCTTGGCGAGTGTCTCATGCGGGACATTGTTTTCGTATTGATAGCGCTGGGCCATGAGCGCGTAATACGCCGCGTACATCCAGCCCAGCTCGCTCTCGAAGTCCTTGCACGCCGCGCTGGCGATGTACGAGTTGCCGACCTTGGTCGAGACTTCATCCATGCGTTCCCAGCCGACGACCGGCACGCAATTCGCGTAGCCCGACGCGACCGCCTGGGCCGCGGCGAGCACCGCCGAGCCGCCGGTCGCCCCGCCGGTTTTGATTTCGACGTTGCCGAGCGGGTCGAAGCCGAGGTAGTCGTGTACCTTGGCCGCGGCGAGGAGCTGATCGCCGAAATGGTCGGCGAACTGCGAGTAGACGACCCAGTTGACCATGCGGCGAACCTGCTCGGGGTCAACCTTGAGGTTGTTCTCCTCGACGGCCATCCGCAGGGCTTCCGTGCAAAGCTGGCACGAATTCTTCTCCGGGTACTTCTTGCGAAAATCGGTCAGGCCGCCGGCGACGACGTAAACCGGTTTCTCGAACTTTGGAATCCGCAGATTCCCGGGGCCGAATCGAATCACGGGGCATCTCCTCTTGGGGATTAGACCAGCCGGTCCACACCGCGGACCCTGCGACTCTTGGGGATCAAGAGCGCTGGTCCGCAGAGCGAACCCCACGGCGTACGGCGCGGGCGGGCCGGTCGCACCGAAACCCATCCATTCCGCACGGATACCTTGAAGGACGGCCGGCGGTTTGTCAACGCGAGTGCCGTAGCGGCCGGGCGCCGTACCGGCCGTCCGAGCCGCGAGCGCGAGCGAGCGACCC
>JAGVEP010000268.1 GCA_020058145.1 Phycisphaerae bacterium
GGTCGTCCGCCTTCGCCGCCGGCGGCGGATCGGGACACAGTTCGCCTTCTTTCGCGGGCGCCGTTGTCGGGTTGGGCACGGGGTTCGCGACAGCGGGAGACGTGGCCGGCGTCGGCGTGCCCGTACTCGATCCTTCGCGAACAGACCGGAACCACGCCACGCCGGCGACAACGGCCACCACGGCGAACAGAATCACGACGTTGTTCGTTTTCACCTTCGGATCTCCACTGTCCAGCGCCCCAGCCGCCGGCTGCCGCGGCTCTGACGGTCATTCTCCCATCGCGTTTGTCAACAGCTTCAGGATCTCCGCCTCGCCGGGCACTTTGCCGGAGACTTTCACTTGACCGTCGATGACGAGTGCCGGCGTCATCAGCACGCCGTACGCGGCGATCTTGCCCAAGTCCTTCACGTGCGCCAGCTCGTATGGAACGCCGAGCTTGTCCGCCGCGGCTTTGGCGGTCGCCTCGAGCAGATTGCACTTCTTGCAGCCCGTTCCCAGAATCTCAATCTTCATGCTTCACCTTTGACTGCTTTCGATCGGTTCAGCCGCAGCAGCCGCTTGGTCCTGATGACATTGGTAATCCTCTTCCCATATTCAACCGAGCGTGCCGTAAAGGAGTCCCGCCACCGTGGACAGGACAACCACCAGCGACACGTAAACCAGCATCTTCTGCGTACCCACCACCGAACGAATCACCAGCATGCTCGGCAGCGACAGCGCCGGCCCCGCCAGCAGCAACGCCAGGGCCGGCCCCTTACCCATGCCCGAGCCCATCAAGCCCTGTAGAATGGGCACTTCCGTGAGCGTCGCGAAGTACATCAGCGCCCCGGCAACGGCCGCAAAGAAATTAGCCCACAGGCTGTTGCCGCCCACCGACTGCTCGATCCAGCGGTTTGGGACGAGCGCTTCCTGACCGGGCCGGCCCAAAAGTACGCCCGACACCAGCACCCCGAAAAACAGCAGCGGCATGATCTGTTTTGCGAACACCCACGTGCTGCCAACCCACTGCTTCAATTCCGTTCGAGTAAACCAGAGCTTCAGCATGAGCGTCAACGCGACGAGCAGCCCGCCAGTAATGACCCATTTGGCCGCGAACAGCGCCTCCCACATGACGTTCGGCGTGGCGGGCTTGGCCCAGTTCGCGAACACGAGAATCCCGATCATCGCCGCGAAATAGCTCGCCGTTTTCCACAGCGGCCGGTCCACCGCGCCCTCCGGCAGCACAAACCCGCCACTGGCTTTCGCCTCGTCGGCCTTGGCGCGTTCTTCTTTACGGTAGATGAAGTGCATCGCCAGGCCGATGACCAAGCTGAACCCGATCGCGCCGGCAGCACGGGCGATGCCAATCTCCCAGCCCAGGACCCGCGCGGTCAGGATGATCGCCAGCACGTTGATCGCCGGGCCGGAGTACAGGAACGCCGACGCCGGTCCGAGTCCCGCGCCGCGCGTCCAGATGCCCGCGAACAGCGGCAGTACCGTGCACGAGCAGACCGCCAGGATCGTGCCGGACACCGAGGCCACGGTGTAGGCGAGCAGCTTGTTGGCGGTCGGCCCGAGGTACTTCATGACGGACGCCTGCGACACGAAGCACGAGATCGCGCCGGCGATGAACAGCGCCGGTACCAAGCAGAGAATGACGTGCTGCTGCGCGTAGTCCTGGAGCATCAGCAGCGCTTCGCGTCCAGCATTCACCAGGCGCGTGCCGCCGGCCGGCAGGGCCTGAAACGGCAGGAAGTACGCGAGGAGAAACACGGCGACCATCACGCCGAGAAACACCAGGGCGCGCCCGGCCTCGGGCGCTAGCCGCCCAGGTGATGGCGCCATGGCCACTAGCGCCCCATCGCGGCCTGCTGCGCCTTCAGGTTTTCCTTCAACACGGATTCGATGCATTCCCAAAACCCTTTCAGGCAGCAGATCGTCGGACGATAGAACGTCTTTGAGCGATCTTTCCGATCTGCGATGATGCCCGCCTGTTTGAGGATTGCGAGGTGCTTCGAAACTGTCGACTGGTCGGCATCGACCAGTTCCGTCAGCTCGCACACGCACTTCTCCCCGTCGGCAATCGCGTCGAGGATGAGCAACCGGCTCGGATGGGCCAGCGCCTTCGCGACCCGCGCCCGGGCCTCGTACTGGAGCTTCGAGTACTTCAACTTCCGTTCTATCGGCATATGGCTATTATGCCATGAGACAATGGCTTGTCAAGCACATGGGGAGTTTTCGACAGGGACGGAACTCCGGTTGTGAGCCAGAACCTGGGCCTGCTCCGCGATTCTCGGACCAGGCTGCCATCGCTCGCAGCGCTGCTGGCGCTCAAAAGCCGCTCAGCAGCCCCACGAACGGATTGATGTCGTCGAAGTCCACGTCGCCGTCCTCGTCGCAGTCGCCGGTCAGTAGGTTGCACTCCGGGTACGTCTGTCCGTACGCACCCGGGTCCGAGAGGGCCAGGACGAACGGGTTGATGTCGTCGAAATTCACAGCGCCGTCGCAGTTCACGTCTGCCCGTGGCACTATGTAGATTCGCACGTTGTCGAGTACCAGCGAGCCGCCGGGCGTGCCGTCAGTTCGCAGCACGAAATCGAGCTGGGCACTCGTTCCAGCGACGCCGCCCACGTAAAGCAGCTCGCTTGTCATCAGGTTCCCGGTCGCCAGCGACGTGGCGGCGTGATCGTAGTAGATGATCTGATCGTTCAGGTAGACGGTGAGCGACTCGTCGCCGCGCGGATCGCGAAACATGTAATCAAAGCTCATGACGCCCGCGTAGCGCGGCCAGTCGATCGTGCGGAAAAACGACGCGTCGCCGTTCTCGCTGATGACGATGCAGGGGTTGTTTGGATTCGCCGGATCAGCGCCCCACGTCCGCAGCGCATTCGTGCCGCTCCATGCCGCGGCGGATTCAAAGGTCTCCGCGACGCGCAGTTCCCAGCCGATCGGGTCAGGCGTGCGCTCTGGTGCGGGCTCGTCCAAGTCCGCCGAGACGAATTGGTAGAGGCCGTTCTCCAGGAAATTGCCGGCAGGGAAATTTTGGGATTCGAGCAAGCTGTGCGCGGCACCGTCGAATGTCACCGAGCCAGGCTGCTGCGCCTGCGAGTCCCAGACCCCGGTGGTGTACCAGCCGTAATCTATCCACAAGTGTGGCAGCGACGGAAGCGGGGGCGGGTAATCACAATTCAGCTCTATGCTCGTCGCACCCGCCGGGGCGGCTTGGCCGACGCCGATACACGGCGGCAAGAGCCAGAGCGAGTAGTAGAGGGCGGTCGCGCGGCCGACCGAGGCCGGGACCGTGTGCTTGGCCGTGTTCACCAGATTGAAGAAATTTGGCGTGTCGAGGGTCGTCAGCGTCGTGGCGGGCTGACCCAGGTTGTTCATCTTCTGGGCCGCGACGCCCATCACGCCGCCCCCGTGGGAATGCCCGATCAGGTGCACGGCAGTTCCGAGTGAACTGTGCTGGTTGAGCAGATTGGCCAGACCGTGACCGAGGATGTTTCCCTGGGACGCCGCCTTTAGGCCCGAGACATACGCGTCAAGGATGATCCAACTCGACATCAGCGTGCCGAGCGACGGATTGAAGCCGAGTACCAGAATGGCCTCGCCGATATGGTCAGCGGTGCATGCATAATGGTCGGGGTTGGCGGCATGCGCCCAATCCCAGGCCAAGACGTTGGCCAACGGGTTGACGTTGTGAATGGCGCGCCCAACCGCGGCGCACGAGTACTGCGGGTCGTTGGGGTCGTAGCAGGGATCACCCGCATTCGTGATGCCGGCCAGATTCCCGTCCCAGCCATGCGCGAGTATGTAGGTTGGCTGGTCAAGGCGCAAGGTGATCGACCCACCGGGGTCCACAAAACGCTGAGGCTGGAGATTGGGGTCGAAGATCCAGAGACGATCGAGTTGCACTTGGTCGGTTGGAATGTGCTGTGCACCCTGCGGCTGGCCGGTGTCGGCCTTCAGACCCAGGCTGTGGACGACGCCCCCCGCGACGGCGACGAAGCCGCTGTTGGGCGCCGGGACGTTGCATTGGCCGTAGTAGTTGTATCCCCACGCCACGATCGAGCCGTCGGCCTTCAGGCCCAGGCTGTGCTCGTAGCGCGCCGCGATGGCGACGAAGCCGCTGTTGGGCGCCGGGACGTTGCACTGGCCGTAGTTGTTGCTTCCCCACGCCACGATCGAGCCGTCGGCCTTCAGGCCCAGGCTGTGCCCGTAGCCCCCCGCGACGGCGACGAAGCCGCTGTTGGGCGCCGGAACGTTGCATTGGCCGTAGTAGTTGTATCCCCACGCCACGATCGAGCCGCCGGCCTTCAGGCCCAGGCTGTGGTAGTAGCCCCCCGCGACGGCGACGAAGCCGCTGTTGGGCGCCGGGACGTTGCA
>JAGVEP010000229.1 GCA_020058145.1 Phycisphaerae bacterium
ATGGCGTAAGGGAGTGCGACCTGCAAAGGCGGACAGATTCAACGGCATCACCGACGACCACCAGACGCGGGCGTGGATGAGCCCTGCGACCGGCGGGCGAGTTGGCCTCTGTGTTGCCGATGGGCAGCCCTTACCCGCTGCGCCGAAGGTCCCGCTTCGCACGCGGGGCTCTGGGCGGGGGCTTTTTTCAAGCTTTTCTCAAAAAGGCGCGTCGCGCGGCGGCGAAATTGCGGACTCAGTAATTAGAAGTGTCGCCCGGTGGCTGCCGGCCCCGGGTGCCAGATGTGTTTCCAGCCCGCACAAGGCGGGCTGTGCCCCGGGCGCGTTCCTGGATTTGTGTTGTCACGGTTCTTTAATGAACCGCCTGCGAAACGAGATCGTGGCGTGGTAGCGGATAGCAGACCGAAACCCAAGCGAAAGGCGGTGACAAGATGAACACGCAAATTCACGTTGCTCGGTGCATTTTGGGTTGGATACTGGCGGCGGGCTTGGCAGCGATGTCCGCCTGGGGACAGGACGTGGCGATCCTCCAATGGGGTAACCCGTGTGTGGTGGTCCCAGGCCGCGTGGACAAAGATTTGGTCGCCATCGCGGCGGGCGGGTTCCACAGCCTGGGCCTGAAGGCCGACGGCTCAATTGTGGCGTGGGGATGGAACGACTATGGCCAATGCGATGTTCCGGCGCTCAACAGCGGCTTCGTCGCCGCCGCGGCGGGCGGGGGCTATTATGGTGGCCACAGCCTGGGACTGAAGGCCGACGGCTCAATCGTGGCGTGGGGAGACAACAGCGCCGGCCAACGCGACGTCCCGGCACCCAACAGCGGCTTTGTCGCCATCGCGGCGGGCGCGGCCCACAGTCTGGGCCTGAAGGCCGACGGCTCGATCGTGGCGTGGGGATGGAACGTCGAGGGCCAATGCAACGTCCCGGCGCCCAACAGCGGCTTCGTCGCCATCGCGGGGGGCGGGTTCCACAGCCTGGGCCTGAAGGCCGACGGCTCGCTCGTGGCGTGGGGAGGCAACGGGTACGGCGAATGCAACGTCCCGGCGCCCAACAGCGGCTTCGTCGCCATCGCGGCAGGCGGGTGGCACAGCCTGGGCCTGAAGGCCGACGGTTCGATCGTGGCGTGGGGATGGAACGTCGAGGGCCAATGCAACGTCCCGGCGCCCAACAGCGGCTTCGTTGCCATCGCGGGGGGCGGGTTCCACAGCCTGGGCCTGAAGGCCGACGGCTCGATTGTGGCGTGGGGATACAACTACTCCGGCCAATGCAACGTCCCGGCGGAGGGTAGCAACTTCGTCGCCGTCGCGGGGGGCGTGTACCACAGTCTGGGCCGGACGGCCGACGGCTCGATCGTGGCGTGGGGCGACAACTCCTACGGCCAATGCAACGTCCCGGCGCCCAACGGCGGCTTCGTCGACGTCGCGACGAGCGGGAATCGTGGAAACCCTGGTTGTGGCCACAGTCTCGGCCTGAAGGCCGACGGCTCGATCGTGGCGTGGGGATGGAACTACTACGGCCAATGCAACGTCCCGGCGCCCAACAGCAGCTTCGTCGCCATCGCAGCGGGCGGGGGTTATGCTGGTGGCCACAGCTTGGGACTGAAGGCCGACAGCTCGATCGTGGCGTGGGGAGACAACACCTGCAGTCAATGCAACGTCCCGGCGCCCAACAGCGGCTTCGTCGCCATCGCGGCGGGCGAGTACCACAGCCTGGGCCTGAAGGCCGACGGCTCGATCGTGGCGTGGGGATTGAACCAGTACGGCCAATGCAATGTCCCGGCGCCCAACAGCGCCTTCGTCGCTGTCGCGGGGGGCGAGTCGCACAGTTTGGGCCTGAAGGCCGACGGCTCGATCGTGGCGTGGGGATGGAACTACCACGGCCAATGCAACGTCCCGGCGCCCAACAGCGGCTTCGTCGCTGTCGCGGGGGGCTGGGGTCACAGCCTGGGCCTGAAGGCCGACGGCTCAATCGTGGCGTGGGGAGACTACTGGAGCGACCCGCCAGCACCCAACAGCGGCTTCGTCGCCATCGCGGCGAGCGGGAGTGGCAGCCTGGGCCTGAAGGCCGACGGCTTAATCGTGGCGTGGGGAGACCACTGGGGCGACCCGCCAGCACCCAACAGCGGGTTCGTCGCCATCGCGGCGGGCGGGTGGCAAAGCCTGGGCCTGAAGGCCTTCTACGGCGACCTGAACTGCGACGGCGTCGTCAATTCCGACGACATCGACCCGTTCGTCTCCGCCCTCGGTACCGACCCGCTGGCCTGGAACCTCGCGCACCCGCGCTGCCACTGGCTCAACGCCGACTGCAACGGCGATGGCGTCGTCAACTTCGATGATATCAACGCGTTTGTGGCGCTGCTGAGCGGTGGGGGTTAGCGACCGAAGCACACAGTGCCGAATCGAGATCGTGGCGTGGCAGCGGATAGCAGACAGGAATCCAAGCGAAAGGTGGTGACAAGATGAAAACGCAAATTCATGTTGCCCGGTGCATTTTGGGTTGGACGTTGGGGGTGGGTCTGGCTTTGACGCCGAGCGGGGCTGCGGGGACGATCTATGTGCATGGCACCGAGGGCAACGACGCATGGGACGGCCTATGTGCGACGTGGAACGGCGGAACATGCGGCCCGAAACGCACGATCCAAGCCGGAATCGACGTTGCCGTCGCCGGCGATGAGGTCAGCCTCGCGCCGGTGACGTACACCGGCGACGGCAACCGCGACGTCGACTTCCTCGGCAAGGCGATCACGGTACGGAGTGAGAATCCGTTTGATCCCAATGTTGTCGCGGCGACGGTGGTCGACTGCCAAGCCAATGAAGAAAATCGGCACCGCGCCTTTAATTTCGTGAGGGCTGAGGGGCGGTCTTCGGTACTCGCTGGCCTGACCATCCGTGGCGGCTGCGCGCCGTGGACATGGTGGCCCGGGCAGTTCAGCGGGGGCGGAGGAGCGGTTCTGTGTGTTCGAACCTCTCCAACGCTTCGCTCCTGCGCGTTTCTGGAGAACCAAGCCAACTGGGGCGGTGCCGTCGCCAGCTATGGCGGTTATCCCGACCCCTATGCCGGTGGCAGCCCACGGATCGTGCAGTGTGTCTTTCGGGCGAACGGAAATAGCCTCCCTTTTTCTAGCGGAACGGGGAACGCCGCGGACTTCAGCGGGGGCGCGCCGGTGGTCGAGAAGACCCAGTTTCTCGAAAACACCGGAGGGATAGGCGGTGCGTTAGCGTTCACCTATTCGGCCGCCGTCGTCTCGGACTGCGTTTTTCGTGATAACCAAGTGCCCGATGCGTGGCTCGGCGGAGGACTTGCCGTCTACGGCGGCGATCTTGCCGCTGCGGGGTGTGAATTCGTGCACAATACCGCAGACGATTATCCTCTCGCCTACGGCGGAGGTGTGTGCGTTCAAGGTCCGGCGCAGGTTAAGCTGTGGGACTGCCGGATCCGGAATAATATCGCGGGGTTGTCCTACAACGGTGGCGGTCTGGGGGGCGGTGCTTACTTCGAAAATGCGCAGGTGACCATGGTGGGCTGCGTGGTGACCGGCAACTCCGGCGTTGGCGTCGACAGCGTCGGCGGAGCCATTTGCGCAGACGGAAACAGTGTGATCAGCCTGGTGAATTGCGCCATCGCTGGAAATCAAGCCGTGAGCGCCGGCGGAGCTATTTGCGCAGCCGGAAACAGCGTGATCAGCCTGGTGAATTGCGCCATCGCTGGAAATCAAGCCGTGTACGGCGGGGCGCTCGCGTGCGTGACGCTCAATGGGCAGCCGGCATGGTCTGAGCTGAGCGTCACCAACTGTACCTTTACGGGAAACCGAGCCTCTACCGGTGCGGCTCTCGCTTGGCAGCTTGGGTCCGCGAGCATTAGCAACAGCATTATCTGGAACGGCCTTGATTGGCTCGGCTCCGACATCACCGGGGCCTTGCAATACAGCAACGTCGAGGGCGGCTGGCCGGACGTGGGCGACATTGACGCCGATCCGCTGTTTGCCGACCCCGGGTATTGGAACAAGAACGAAACGCCGGAGGATCCGACGGACGATTTCTGGATCGATGGCGATTACCGCCTGCGGCCAGGCTCGCCGTGCATCGACGCGGGCAACAGCGACGCGGTGCCCGCCGATGTCACCGCCGATCTGGCCGGCAATCCGCGCTTCGCGGACGACCCGGCAACGCCGGACACGGGCTTCGGCACGGCGCCGCTCGTCGATATGGGCGCGTACGAATACATGCCGCTTGGCGATGTGAATTGCGACGGCGTCGTCAATTTTGACGATATCAACGCGTTCATGCTGGCATTGAGCGACCCGGCCGCCTACGCCGCGGCGTTTCCGAGTTGCGACCGGCTGAAGGCCGACTGCAACGCCGATGGCGTCGTGGATTTTGACGATATCGATCCGTTCGTCGCGCTGCTCTCCGGCGATTGAGCGCTCGAGCGCACTCGGAGCACCATTCGGAGCCGCGCCCGTTAGGAAGCGGTGTCCGCGCCCCGGCGCACCGCTTCCTGATGGGGGCGGCTCGGATATTCCGCTTCCTGATGGGCGCGGCTCGGATTGGCGGGCGGTGCCCACTCTACGGACTCACTCGCTGGCGCTTCGTGTTCTGAGTGGTCTGCGGCTTGGGGAGGGCGAGCCTCCTGGCGCGCCGCGGCTCGGCCGGAGCCTCGCCCTCCCGCGCGCCGCCGAGAGGTGGCTGGTATGACACGATTTCCGGGACCGCGCTCCTTGGCCGTGCCACCCCGCCCGGAGTGTCACGCACCCATGGCACTGGGCTCAACTCCGCCGCGGTACCGCCACGGATTCCATCCGGGTATGATGAGGCGGGCATGCGGGTACGCGCCGGCTTGCCCGCTGCGCTGTGGAGATTTCTCATGCACGGGACCTGCGAAAACGTCTTAGAGACCATCGGCCGCACCCCGCTCGTGCGGCTCAACGCCGTCGCTCGGGATCTGCCCTGTCCGGTGTATGCCAAGGTCGAGTTCTTCAACCCCGGCGGCAGCATCAAGGACCGCATCGGCTGGGCGATGATCGAGAAAGCCGAGCGCGAGGGGCTGCTAAAGCCGGGCGTCTCGACCATCATCGAGGCCACCGCGGGCAATACCGGCGTGGGGCTCGCCCTGGTCGCCGCGGTCCGCGGCTATCGGTGCATTTTCGTCCTGCCGGACAAGATGAGCGGCGAGAAGCTCAGCCTGCTGCGGGCGTACGGGGCCGAGATCGTGGTCGTCCCCACCGACGTCCCGCCGGGCTCGCCGGAGAGTTACGCCGGCGTGACCAGCCGCCTGGTCAACGAGATCCCGAACGCCTGGCGGCCCGACCAATTCACCAACCTGACCAACCCCGAGATGCACTACCTGACCACCGGGCCGGAGATTTGGGAGCAAACCGCCGGCCGGGTCACGTGCTTTGTCGCCGGCATCGGCACCGGCGGGACGATCTCCGGCGTCGGGAAGTACCTCAAGGAGCGGAATCCGGGCGTCCGCGTGGTGGGCGCGGACCCCGAGGGCTCGGTTCTGTCGGGCAGTACGCCGAAATCCTGGAAAGTGGAGGGGATCGGCGAGGACTACGTGCCCAAGACGCTGAACAGCCAGGTGGTGGACGACTGGGTGCGCGTCTCGGACAGCGATTCGTTCCGCGTGGCGCGGGAAATCGCCCGCCGCGAAGGGCTGCTCGTCGGCGGGTCGTCGGGGACGGCGGCGGCGGCGGCGCTACGCTACGCCCAACGGCTGGGACCGAATGATCTGGTGGTCGCGCTCATGCCCGACACGGGCCGCAATTACCTGAGCAAGTTCTACGACGAGACGTGGTTGCGGGAACAGGGCCTCGCGGACGACGGATGCCGGCCCGCGACCGCCGGCGAAGTGCTGCTCGCACTCGACGTGCACAAACTGCTCTTCCTCACGCCCGAAAACACGGTTCAGGACGCGCTCACGCTCTGTCGCGAGCAGGCCATCTCGCAACTGCCCGTGCTGGAAAACGGGGTTGTCGCCGGCAGCATCCAGGAAGTCACGCTGGCGCGGCTGCTGCACGAGTCGCAGGCGTGCCGCAGCCGTCAGTTGCGCGAGGTCATGGCGCGGCCGCTGCCGGAGGTCGATCAGCAGATCTCGGTGGACGAGGTCTATCGCCTGCTGATGTCGGGCTGCACCGGCGTCCTCGTCCGGGGCGCGGGGCAGATCAAGGGGATCCTGACGCGGATCGACCTGGCGGAATTCTGGAGCCGAGCTAGTCCCAAAAGTAGCGCACCGTAATCGCCTATGGCGGTCGCGTGCGGCGGACGGCACGTGTGCCACTGCTCTGTGAGCACTGCGGGCGGCCCGCTCGCTGCGCGGCCCGCTCGCTGGCGCTCGGGGCTCGTTTCCGGCTCGCGGTCCGCTCTGTCGAAAACCACGACGGTCGCCCCCTGGGCCTCTTCCGCCGCCAAGTCAGGCGATACGAAAAAGTAGTCGTACCTGTTGCCCGAAGACAGCGTGCCGACGGCAGCTTGATTCTTGCCCAGGAGAACACTCATCCCCAGTCGCTCCGCCAGCGAGCGGGCTTCTTCGGGATGCACGTTGAAGTCTCCGACGATCATCACGTCGGAATCGATCTTCAGCATGTCGCGGACGAGCGGTTCGAGTACCCGCATCTCGTCCAGCCGTCGGGCCTCGGGCTTCCGAGACTGTCGAAGTATTTGGCACGCGGATTGATGGGGGAAGGTGGGCGTGAGGATTCGAGGCGTGCGTCGCAGGCGGAACGGAGCCGGAGGCACGCGGCCTGGCTGGCTTTCGACAAGCGGAACTGCCTCGCACGCAGCAGGTACTATGAACCGAGCGTCTGGACGACTCGCTACCACCGGACCACCCGGTCCGACTGTTCGATCAACTCCTGCGGAGTTCGGCGCTGGCCGCCAAACTGGCCGCGTTGGAGACGAGCGGGCAGGTGGCCTACTTGCCGGACAGTGACCAAAGCGTCCCGCGGGTGGTGCCGCCGGAGACGCTGGCGGCGGTGCGCGCGGAGTGGCTGCCGGTGTGTACGGCGGCGAATATCGGCGTGCTGCTACGGCACTGGGAACCGGTGGTTCCGGTGCTCTGCGGGCGGCCTGCGGTGGCGGTGCCCCGCAACCGATGGGTGCCGACCCGCCGTTTAACGTCCCCGCGCGCCCGGCCCGCATACGGCCCACATGCGGCAAACACCCCGCGCGGCGCCGCTACCGCCAGTTACACCCGTGCCTGCCCGCGACTTCTTCTATGAGCGTCCGTTGGAAGTCAAGAGCGCCGAGGCCGTAAGCTGGCTCATTCTTCTATCCGAGCGTGGCCGCACGAATGTGGCCTGCCCAAGTGG
>JAGVEP010000226.1 GCA_020058145.1 Phycisphaerae bacterium
CTGGGGCGGCTTTGTTCTTTGCCGCGGGCACGGCCTGGCTCGGGGCCGTGCTCCTGGCGCTGGCTGCCTGGCTAGGAAGTGAGCGCGGCTCGAGTTTGCTCCCCGGCGCAACAGCGATTTTGCGTCTCGGCATGCGCAACGCGCGTCGGCATCCCGGTCGCAGCCTGCTCACCGCGGGGTTGATCGCCGCAGCAACCTTTGTTCTCGCGGCTTTGCAGGTCATGCGGCTGGACGTAGCGCCGGATGAGGCCGGTCGTGAGTCCGGCACGGGCGGCTATGGTCTGTGGGCCGCAGCGGATGTGCCGCTGCACGCTGACCTCAACACGCGTGCCGGGCGAACTGCGCTCAGTCTGTCGGCCGAGGCCAGCGCGGCACTGGACGGCGCAACGGTTCTGCCTCTCCGCGTACACGCCGGCGATGAAATCAGTTGCCGCAGTCTCGCGTGCCCAACACAGCCGCGCGTGCTCGGCGTCCCCGATGCGTTTGTAGCCCGCGGCGGCTTCGCGTTTGCGGGGAGTCTCGCCGAGACGGCCGACGAACGACAGAATCCCTGGAATTTACTACACCGCACGTTGCCGAACGATGTCGTACCCGCCATAGCCGATGAGGCCTCAGCTCGCTGGCAACTGCACCTGAATCTCGGTGACGAACTGCCGCTCAGCGATGAACACGGCCGGGTCGTCCGCCTGCGCCTGGTCGCGCTGCTGCGTGGCAGCCTCTTTCAGGACGCAGTGCTGATCGGCGAAGCAGACTTCCTCCGGCTTTTTCCCGCCGTGGACGGCTATGGCATGTTCCTCGTTGATGCGCCACGTGGCCGCGCGCCCGAAATAGAGGCGTGTCTCGAACGGGAGTTGAGCCACCACGGGCTGGCCGTCACGCCGACCGCCACGCGGCTCGCGGAATTCAGGGCGGTTCAGAATACGTACCTCGCGACGTTTCAGATGCTCGGCGGACTCGGGCTGCTGCTCGGCACGGTGGGCCTGGCCGTAGTGCTGCTCCGCAACGTGGGGGAGCGGCGGGCCGAGCTGGCACTGCTCCTGGTGGTCGGCTTCTCGCCGCGGCGCATGGGCTGGATGCTGCTCGCCGAGAATGGTGTGCTCGTGGGAGCCGGGGTGCTGGGCGGCCTGCTCAGCGCCGGCGTGGCGGTACTGCCGCACGTGATCGCCCGCGGCACGGTCCCGCCCTGGACAACTCTGCTGCTAATGCTGGCCACAGTGGTCTGCGGCGGGCTGCTGGCGGCGGGCGTTGCCGTGCGGGGTGCTCTGCGGGCACCGTTGCTGCCGGCGCTGCGCTCGGAATAGCGGTGGCGTGTCATAACCCTGCGGTTTTCAGCGCTGCCGCGCCACGATATGCTGCCCGCAACCTGTTACGGAGCTCCAAGATGTCGCGACCTGCCCTGGCGTTGCTTCTGGCTGTCCCGCTCGTGGCTACCATTCCGGTTGGCGCCCAGGATTGGCCGAATTGGCGCGGCCCGCACCACGACGGCGTCAGCTCAGAAAAGGGCTTTGAGGCCAAATGGGAGCAACCGCCGCCCAAAATGTGGGAGCGCGAGATCGGCCCGGGCTTCAGCGGGCTGTCTTGCGTCGCGGACCGCGTTTACACCTGCGGCACCGCCGATGGGCAGCAGACGGTGCTCTGCCTCGACGCTGACACGGGCAGCGTTCTCTGGAAGACCCCCTTTGAGAAGGAGTTCCGCGACCGGCAGGGCGGCGATGGCCCGCGGGCGACGCCCGCGGTCAACGACGGCCGCGTGTACGTCATCGGGGCGCGCGGCAAGCTGGTCTGCCTGGACGCCGCCGAAGGCCGGGAGGTCTGGAGCCGTCAATTCGACAACCCACCACAATGGGGCTACAGCGGCTCGGTTCTGGTCGACGGCGAGCTTGCGATCGTACCGATCGGCGGCGAGGGTGCCTTGCGCGCGGTCGACAAGCAGTCCGGCAAAGATGTGTGGCAGTGCGGCAAAGGCGTCGTCGGTTACGCCACGCCGCACCCGTTCGAATTCGAGGGCCAGCGCTACGTGGTGGGCTTCATGGGCAAGGAGGCGCTGGTGGCCGACCTCGCCACCGGTGCCCTGGCCTGCCGCTTGGCCTGGGAGACTTCGTACGACGTGAACGCGGCCACGCCGATCTTCCACGACGGCCGATTATTGCTCAGTTCCGGCTACGATCACGGGTCGATTCTGCTGCGGCTGGCGCGCGAAGGCGACAAACTGAAAACCGACACGACCTGGGAAAACAAGAGCATCCGTGCCAAATTCCAGTCACCCGTGCTCCACGAGGGCTACCTCTACGTCAGCGACGAAGCCGGCCTGAGGTGCGTCGAACTGGCCAGCGGTGCCGAAAAATGGTCCCAGCGCGGCATCACGCACGGCACGCTGGTGATCGCCGACGGATACTTGATCCTGCTCACCGAGAAGGGGGAGCTCCAGATCGCCCGCGCATCGCCGAAGGCGTTTGAGCCGCTGACCAGTTTGAAGCTGCTCGAGGGGCGGCACTGGACGGTACCGACGCTGTACAAAGGGCGGCTGTATGTGCGGAATCTGAAGCAGGCGGTGTGTTTTCGGCTTGCGAAGTAGACGGGCGGTGCGTCCAGCCAAGTGGTGCGTCGAGGACGCACCCTACGGTGAGCCACCCTCGCTTGGTGCGGTTGCCGGGCTGGGCGCTGGATGCGCTGCTCCGGCCGGCTGGCGAGCGCGGTCGAGTGCTGCGGCGGCCTTGCGCGGCGCGTCGAGGTCGTCTGGCGCGAGCCGTGAGACCTCCAGCCATTCTTCTGCTGCCCAGCCCCAATCGCCCTGCTGCGCGAATTTCCGTGCTCGGTCCCGCCGCGCCTCGGCGAGTTCGGCGAGCGACGAGCCCCGGGCCGCGGCCACCAGCGGGGTGGGCGTACGGTTGAACTGCTCAAGGAGCGTCCGATATTCCGGCAGCGACGCAACTTCCGGCTGCTTTCTGCCGACCTTCGCGAAGGCGCGCAATGCTGTTTCACGCAGCGCTGCGTCGGCTGGATCGCCGCGGCAGCCTTCGACCAGTAACCGCAGGGCACCAAGAAAGTCACCGCCTTTTGTCAGGTCAACCGACTTTCTGGAGGCGTGACGAGCCGCGATGGCACCGGCAACCTGCTTCGTCACCGCGGCCGGCGGCGTGTCGGTGGATAGGAACAAGTCGTCCGCAGCGGGCTGCTGGCGGTCCGCGAGGGCGCGGGCGATGAGCGTGCCGGGGCCCTGCAGCATGTGCCAGGGTGCGGAGAACTCGAGCTGGGCTCGGTCGTCTGTATGCACGGGACTCGTGGCAACCCAGCCTCGCAGCACGTCGTCCGCAGCGATGTATCGGCCGAGGATTTGGGCCGGCTGGAACACACCCATCCGGTAGAGGTCCGCACGCATCGCCGGTCCGGCGAACCGCCGCACCAACTCGGACCAGCGGAGTTGCAGCGGCTGTCGCGACGCCGTCAGGATGTAATCGTCCTCGCCCGGTTCCCAAAGCGAAACATGGTCGAACACGGTTAGCAGTGTGCGCACGACCATGCGGAAATCGGCAGGGTCCATGCTATAGCCGTGCAACCAGACTGCCAGGAGACCGCGCTCGTTCAGCCGGGCGCGAGCCAGTTCAAAGAACTCCTGCGTGAACAGGTTCGACACGCCGGACATCCAGGGGTTGGAGGGCTCGGAGACGATCACGTCATAGGTGTCCGCGGTCAGGAGCAGGTGGTTGCGGCCGTCGGCGCGCAGCATCCGCACGCGGGGGTCGTCGGTGAGCACATGGTTGATATAGGGAGCAAAATAGGCGGCGGCTTGGATCACGCCGTCACTGATTTCGACGCAGTCGATGCGTTCGTACGTGGGGTAGCAGGCCAGGGCCGCGAGCGTCATGCCGGAGCCCAGGCCGATCACACACGCCGTCCGGTTCTCGTTGGCCAGCAGCGCGGGCAAATGTCCCAGCAGCAGTTGTGTGGCAATGTCGAAAGTCATGAGGGAGGCATCCGGCTTGCCGTTGACGGTCAGAGCGAGGTTCTCGGGGTGTTCGGGGGGGTGCTCGACGGCCACCGTGAGGTCCACGTCCTCGGCATAGAAAACGATTTTTCGTTTTTCCAGATTGGGGGCCTGATTTAGGAACGGCCCGGCGGTCACGACGCGCGGATCCCACTTGCCCGCCCCGAATCCGACCAGTGGAATCACGAACAGCAGCGCGACGGGCGCGAGCATGCGACGCAACCGGGCGCCCCCGCGCACCGGCTGACTGCGGACGAGGATGGCCGTGCCGATCAAGCCGTTCAGTACGGCGCCCAGAATGATGGTGTTTTGGACCCCCAGCACGTCGCTGCGAATCAGCACGAAACCCGCCAGAAACGAGCCGACGATCGTGCCGAGTGTGTTGATCGCATAGGCCCGGCCGGTCGCAGCACCGGGGTCCGTACCCGCCGCGTCGAGCGCCCGAATGACGAGCGGAAAAATCGCCCCCATCAGGAACGTGGGCACGAAAGTCACGGCAATAACGAGCAAGAACTCGTAGCGCAACAGGTCGCCATAATTCTCCGTGTGGGCCGCGACGAGCGGCTTGATCCAGAGCGGGATCTGGCCGTGAAGCGGGACGATGAGAACCGCGGTCAGGCCGATCAGCAACTCCGCGAAGCCGAAGATCAGCGCCGCGTCGCGCCAGCGATCCACCCAACGCGAAATCGCCAGGCTCCCGACGGCGAGGCCCAGGATGAACGCCGCCAGAATGCAGGTGAACGAGTAGGTACTCGAGCCGAGCGACATGACCAGCGCGCGCGTCCAGGCGATCTGGTACATCATGGCCGTCGCGCCGGAAACCGCGAAGCCCGCAAGCAGCCATCGCCGCAGCCCAGGCGTGCAGGCGGACACCACGGCTGGC
>JAGVEP010000432.1 GCA_020058145.1 Phycisphaerae bacterium
GCGACTGTAAAATCACACATGTCCGTTGCTCCTTTGGAAAAAAGTTGTTTGGGCCGGTTGTTATACCGGCCCGAGCAACGGACGCTCATCCCCATCTACGTTGGAATGCTCGGGCAAGCTCGCTGACAGTGCTAGAGGGAACCGATGGGGGGGAGACTGTTGATTTCAGCGCCTTCGTCACGCGGCTGGACGGGGATGACGGCTATGGCGTGCGCTGGCTCATCACGGCCGGCGGCAAGGTGAGTAAGCCATATGCCTCCGACGAGTATAAGCGGAACCAAGAGCTGCCAGCCGGTGACCCCGCGAAGCTCCCGCCGATCGAGATGATGAAGTTGGGGCCGTTGCCGCCGATCGTGTCGCCAGCGACGCAGCCGTCTGAGTAGCGGCCGGCGCCCCTGCCGGCCGTTGGAGGCGGGTTGGCCACGAATGGGGCGTGTGGTCTTCTACGGCCGACACGGGGGTCGGCCGCTACATTCCGGCCACGCGAGGCGTCGGCCGCTACGGCGCCGGGTCGGGATACCGGAACACCTGTCCTTCGTAGTTTCGGAGCAGGAGGAAATCGCCTTCGCGGCCGATGACGGAATCCGGGATGAGCGGGATTTTCCCGCCGCCGCCGGGGGCGTCGATCACGAACGTCGGCACGCCGTAGCCGGTTGTGTGTCCCCGCAGGCCGGCGATGATTTCAAGGCCCTTCTCCACCGAAGTCCGGAAGTGCGACGAACCCGAAATCGGGTCGCACTGGTACAGGTAGTACGGCCGCACCCGCGCCCGCAGCAGGCGGTGGATCAGCGTCTTCATCGTCTCTACGTTGTCATTCACGCCACGCGTCAGCACGGTCTGGCTGCCGAGCGGAATGCCGGCGTCGGCCAGCCGCTCGCACGCCTGGATCGTCTCCGGCGTCAGCTCCGTCGGGTGCATGAAGTGAATGCTCATCCACAAGGGGTGCTGCCTCCGCAGGACCCGGCACAGTTCCGGCGTTACGCGCTGCGGCAGTACGGCGGGCACCTTGGTCCCGATGCGAACGAACTCGACGTGCGGGATGTCCCGCAGCCGCGACAGCAGCCATTCGAGCCGGTCGTCCATCATGGTCAGCGGGTCGCCGCCGGAGAGCAGCACGTCGCGAATCTCCCCGTGCGCCGCGATGTAATCGAGCGCCTGCTCATACTGCTTCCAGTTGAAGTGGTACTCGCCGGTTTGGCCGACCATGCGAGCCCGCGTGCAGTAGCGGCAGTACGTGGCGCAGAAATTCGTCACCAGGAACAGCACCCGGTCCGGATAGCGGTGTACCAGCCCCGGCACCGGCATGTGGCTGTCCTCGGCCAGCGGGTCATCCGCCTCGCCCGGCGTCTGCAAAAACTCGCCGGTGATCGGGACCATCGTCCGGCGGAGCGGGTCGTCCGAGTTCGCCGGGTCGAGCAAACTCGCGTAGTAGGGCGTGATTCCGACGGGCAAGTGATCGCCGAGCCGCCGAACCGCCGCTTCTTCGTCAACCGATAGCCGCAGAATTCGGCTGACGCTCTGCAAATCGCGCAGGCGATTGCGGAGCTGCCAGCGCCAGTCGTTCCACTCGTTGCGGGTGACCTGCGGGAAGAACTGCCGCCGAAATGCGACCGCCCGCGGACTGATCACATGTCGTGACGGTCTCTCCGTCGCGGTCGTAGCTGCGGTTCGCGTCCGCGGCGCGGCGCGGTAACCGTTTCTGGGGGTGGCTCGTGGGGACCCGTCAACCGGGGGAGAGGGCGGGAGTTCCAGGACGGGAAGGGCAACGGCTCTTGGGTACGTACCGTCAGGCTCCGCGTCGGAGCCTGGAAGCTGTTCGTCCATGACGTCCTAATTACCTCAGCGTGGGTTGGGCGATCGAATCTATCCGAACTTCAGTGCGGAGCGAACTCACTCAACACGACCGCGCCAACCGCCAGACCTTTGATTCAATAAATAGACGATCATTTCAGACAGTCAAGGGCAAATGGCTGACGGATTGCAAAATTTCCAAGATTTTGTGTCCGCCGGGGGCTGACCCCACACCATGTTGGGGGGCCGGCGAGAGGCCGAGGGCGGTCAAACCAGGGTCAGGACCGCACCCGCAGGGCCGCGAGCGTCAGGTCGTCGGATTGCTCGGCCAGCCCGACGAAACGCCGGATGTCCCACACGATGTTGCGCAGCACCTGTTCCAGGCCGAGCTGCGCGCCCGGGTCGCCATAAGTACGCAGGGATTCCCACAGCCGCTGGCGGCCATACTCCTCATTGGCGAAGTTACGGGCCTCGACGGCTCCGTCGGTGTAGAGCAGCATCAGATCGCCGAGCTGCAGCGGCAGCTCGTGTTCGTGAAACTGCTCGTCCAAACTGATGCCCAGCACGAGATCGCCCTCGTGTGTCTCCAGCACCGCATTGTCACGCAGAACGAGCAGCGGCTCGTGGCCGGCATTCGTGTACGTCAGCCGGCGGGCCGCGGTGTCGATCGCCACGCACAGCAGCGTCACGAACTCGTTCGGCAGCGTCTCGCGGTAAAGCTGGCGATTGAGCCGCGTGAGAATCTCCGCCGGGCGGTCGCAACATTCCGCCGACGCGCGCAAGGCACCCTGCACCGAGGACATCAGCAGGGACGCCGGAATGCCCTTACCCGCGACGTCGCCGATTACGGCCGCCGGCCGCCCGTCACACAGCGTCAGGAAGTCGCAGAAGTCACCCGCCACCGTGTACGTCGGGTGGAACGCGAGCGCCGTTTCCAGATGCGGATAGTGCGGCCGGGGCATGCGGATCATCCGCTTCTGCAACTCGCCCGCCAGGGCCAATTGCCGCTGCATCTCCGCGTAGCGCAGCCGTTCTTCGACCAGTTGGGCGTGGACGATGGCGGTTGCGGCCTGGTAGGCGACCGCACGCAGCAGGTCGCGCTGCGCCTTGCGGAACCGCCGCTTGTGATTCGTGTACACGCGCAGAATGCCGACGGGGCTTCCGCGATAGATCATGCCCGCCGTCAACATGCTGACAATGCCGTGCTGGCGCGCCTGCTCAGGATACTGGATGCGCGGATCGGTGCCGACATCCTCAACAAACACGATCTTGCCGCTGAGCGCCTCGTCGTCGACGCCGCTGGCGGCGCGAATCACGGCCCCCTTACCCAGATAGTCCGCGGGCAGGTTGTGGATGGCCTTGATGATCAGCTCGTCGGTCTGCGGGTCGTACAGCCTCATGCTGGCGTAGGGACAATCCATCACGCGGGCGGTCTCCCGCACAATGCGTGTGAGAATCCGCTGCAAGTCCTGTTGTCCCGTGAGCAGTTCGGCGATGTCGCCGACCAGCGCGACTTCCTGAGTGGCGGACAGCAAACGCGACTCGCGCCGCGCCCACTCGGAGAGCTGCCGCGCTGCCCAACGCGCGAC
>JAGVEP010000355.1 GCA_020058145.1 Phycisphaerae bacterium
CGCTTCGTGTTCTGAAGGCACTCGCTGGCGCTTCGTGTTCTGAAGGCACTCGCTGGCGCTTCGTGTTCTGAAGGCACTCGCTGGCGCTTCGTGTTCTGACGGCCGCTGGCAGGACTGAAAATCGCGTGAAATTCATCCTCGTCGATCAAATCCTGGAACTCGACCCCGGCAAGCGGATCGTCGCGCGGAAAGCGGTCTCATTGGCCGAGGAGTACCTCGCCGACCATTTTCCCAAGTTTCCCGTGTTGCCGGGCGTGCTCATGATCGAGGCCATGGTGCAAACCGCGGCCTGGCTTGTGCGTGACGCCCTGGAGTTTGCCCCGACGCTGGTGTTGCTAAAAGAGGCCCGCAACGTTACTTATAAGAGCTTCGCGGCCCCCGGGCGGATCTTGCAGCTTGAGGCCCAGTGCCTCGAACTGACCCCGGCGCAAAGCCGGTTCGATGCCCGCGGCGTGTGCGATGGACGGGAAATCGTCAAGGGCCGACTGACGCTGCGGCACCTCCGTCTCACGGATACCGACGCCGCTTACGCGGAAACGGACGCCCAGATGCGGGCGCAGCAGCGGGCCCTGTTTGGATTGTTGTGGAAAGGTCGCCCGGCGGGTGTGCCCGCAGGAATGACATTGGACGCTTAATGCCTTCGCACGGAGGATGCCCCTGATGGCCACTGTGTCCCGAGATGAGATTTTCGACAAGGTCCGGCAAGCACTCGTCGACGCGCTCAGCGTGGAAGACGACGAAGTGCAGCCGACGGCCACCCTCTTCAATGACCTCGGCGCCGAGTCGATCGACTTTCTGGACATCATTTTCCGGCTCGAGAAGGCGTTCGCCATCAAAATCGCCCAGGACGAGCTCACCCAGTCCGACATCCTCAGCAACCCGGTTTACCAGGAAAACCGCAAGCTAAACGCCGCGGGTCTCGCGGCTCTCAAGGAGCGAATCAAGGATGGCGACTGGGCCACCTTCGAGCAGGACCCCAGCATCGACAAGATTCAGAGCCTGTTTACCGTGGGCACGATTGTCCACTTCATCGAGCGCAAGCTCGCGTCCGCCAACTGAGGATCGCCGTGCGTTGGATCTGGTTCGACCGGTTCGAGGAGTTCGTGCCCGGCGAGCGGGCCGTGGGCGTGAAGAACTACACGCTCGCCGAGGACCATCTGCACGATCATTTCCCCGGGTTTCCGGTCGTCCCGGCCAGCCTGATGATCGAAGGCATGGCTCAGACCGCCGGCATTCTCGTCGGCCACGCCCGCAACTTCACCGAGAAGGTCATCCTCGGCAAGGTCAAGCAGGCGGTGTTTCACCAGGTCGTCCGGCCGGGGCAGCAGGTGCGCTTCGACGCCCGCATCGTGCAGGTCACGCCGCAGGCCGCGATGACCGAGGGCAAAATCTGGCGCGACGGTGAGGAGATCGGCCAGGTCGACCTGGTATTCTCCCACATTGACCAGAACATGAGCGGCCTGGAGTTTCCCGAGGAGAATTTCGTTTTTACCGAGAGCTTCATGGCCCTGCTGCGGACGTATACCCACGGCGCCGCCGAGAGGATCGCGCTATGAACCCGCGTCGCGTGGTCGTCACGGGGCTGGGTCCGGTCACGCCGATCGGGACGGGCGTCACGGCCTTCTGGAACGGGTTGCTGGAGAAACGCTGTGGGCTGCGCCGGATGCAGAACTTCGACCCGGCGCGGTTTGCGTCACAGCTCGGGGGCGAGATCGACGGCCTGAGCATCGCCAACGCGGTCCCCAAGGGCTACCGCAAAGCCGCCAAGATCATGGCCCGCGACATCGTGCTGGCCGTGGTCGCGGCGCACGACGCGCTGCGCGACGCTGGCCTGCGAACGAAATGCCTGATAGAGCGGGGCGAGGCCTCCGGATCGCCGAACGTGGATAACACCCGCCTTGGGGTGAACATCGGCGCGGGCCTGATTTGTGCCGATCTGCCGGAACTGGCTGAGGCCCTGCACAGTGCGACCGAAGGCGGGCAGTTCAGCTTCGCCAAGTGGGGCACGGAGGGGATGAACAACCTCACGCCGCTGTGGCTGCTGAAGTTTCTGCCCAACATGCTCGCGTGCCACGTCACCATCGTGCACGGCGCCGAGGGGCCGAGCAACACGATCACCTGCGGCGAGGCCAGCAGTCACCTCGCGATTGGCGAGGCGTACCGCACGATCGCCCGCGGCTCGGAAGACGTGTGCATCTGTGGCGGGGCGGAAAGCAAGACCAACCCCATGGCGCTCCTGCGGCAGGAACTCGGCCAGCGGCTGAGCACGCGGAATGACACGCCCGAACAGGCGTGCCGTCCCCTGGCCGCCGATCGCGATGGGACCGTGGTTTCCGAAGGCGGCGGGCTGGTCATTTTGGAAGAGCTGGAGCACGCGAGAAAGCGTGAGGCGCGGATTTACGCGGAACTGGTTGGCTTTGGCGCCGGGCACGACGCCTACGAGCCGCGCCAGCCCAGCCGGCCGCACCCGGAGGGTCGCGGCACGGCGGTGGCGCTGCGAAAGGCGTTCAAAGACGCCGCTATCGCAGCGGAGCAAGTCAGCCTGATCGCCTCATTCGCCTGTGGACTCCGCGAACACGACCGCTCAGAAGCCACCGCGATTCGCGGCGTGCTCGGCGAACACGCCGCCCGCGTCGCGGTGATGAATATCAAGGCGGGACTGGGCAACAACGGTGCCGGCAGCGGGGCGCTCGATTTCATCGCCGCGGTATTGGCGGTGCACTCCGGCCGCATCCCGCCGGCGTTCAACAGCACGCCGCCGGATCCGGCGTGTGGCTTGAACGTGGTGACGGAAGGACTGGCGAACGGCAACTTCGAATACGCGATTTCGACCGCGTATGCGCTGGGCGGCGGCCAAAACGCGGCGCTAGTCATCAAGCGCCAAGCTAATGGCTGATGGCTGACGGCTGATGGCTTGAGAGCTATGAAATGAATCGACGCGTCGTCATCACCGGCATGGGTTGGATCACCCCTCTGGGGCACGATCTCGACAGCGTCTGGCAGCGGCTGCTGGCGGGCGACAGCGGCGTGGCACCGACGACCATCTTTGATGGGCGCACGTTCCCGACGCAATTCGCCGCCGAGGTCAAGAACTTCGATCTCCAGAGGTTTCTCGGAGCGCAGTTCGAGCGGCACGCCTCGTGCAGCCGCAACGCCGGCTTTGCGCTCGCGGCGGCGGAACTCGCCTGGCGCCACGCCGGCCTGAATGGTCGGCCCGTCATCGACCCCGAGCTCGTCGGCGTGTACCTCGGCGGCGGCGAAGGTCCCATCGACTTCGACAACTTCGTCGCAGCCTCGATCGCCGGCTGGAATCCCGAAAAACACGCGCTCGACGCCGTCCGCTGGGCCGAAGTCGCCGCCCAGCGGCTCACCGCGGTCAAGGAATTCGAGCAGGACCCCAATTGTGCGGCGGGGCACATCGCCTGCCGTTTCAACGCCCAGGGGCCGAACCTCAACACGCTCACCGCGTGCGCCGCCAGTACCCAGGCGATTGGCGAGGCGGCGTTGATTATTCGCCGCGGCGACGCCGACGCGATGATCGCCGGCGGTGCGCACAGCATGATTCACCCGCTGGGCGTCACGGGCTTCAATCGGCTGACGGCTCTATCGACGCGGAACGATAGCTGCGTCCAGGCTTCGCGGCCGTTCGACCGCACGCGTGACGGCTTCGTGCTCGGCGAGGGCGCCGGCATCCTCATCCTCGAAGAATACACCGCTGCCAAACGTCGCGGGGCGCGGCTGCTGGGGGAAATCATCGGCTACGGCTCGACGGCGGATGCTTTTCGCGTAACCGACATGGACGAGGACGGTCGTGGCGCCATCGCGGCGATGCGTGCGGCACTGACCGACGCGAATGTCCAGCCGCAGGAGATCGACTACATTTCCGCGCACGGCACGGGCACCGAAGAAAATGACAAGGTCGAGACACGGGCGATCAAGACGGTGTTCGGCGAGTTTGCGAAAAAGGTCCCGATCAGCAGTGTGAAGAGCATGTTCGGGCACGTGATCGCCGGTGCTGGTGCCGTCGAGCTGATCACCTGCGTGCTGGCGATTCGCGACGGCCTGCTCCCGCCGACGGCCAACTACCAGGAACCCGACCCGAACTGCGACCTCGACTACATCCCGAACCAGTCCCGCCGGGCCACCGTCCGCACCTGCCTGAGCAACAGCTTCGGTTTCGGTGGCCAGAACGACACGCTGATTGTGCGGACGTGCAGCTAGCCCGTTGAGAAAGTAGCGTCGGCCCCCTGTGGCCGACGTAGAATCCCGAAAAACACGGGTTTTGCGTGGCTGATCCCGACAGAGAGGGGCTTTTTCAACGGACTGTTAACGGTCCCTTGCGGCCCATCCGCCCGTTCCGTATGCCCCGATTCCGCATCCCCGAGAGCCTTCACGCCGGCGACCAGCCGTCGGTCCCCATATTCAAAACAGACCGCCGTAGAATTCCGCGCTCCCTTCGGCCGTTATACTAAGAGATGTGGGTACGTGGCGCCTTCGAGGTGTACCATGAAAGCACCGTCCATCCCGACGCTCGTCGCGACAGCGACCTTTGGCTGTCTTGCCGCGCCCCAGGCCAGCGTGGCCCAAGAAATATGGGACTACACGGCGGACACGGTCGTGGACGATTCCCCCGCGTCCGCTGATCTGACCCCCTTCGTCAACGCCATTCGGCAAGCCCCCGCCCCATCCGCAGCGGCCGAGGCGTACGCCCGCGCGCAGTCCGCGGCACCGAATAACATCGTTCTCAAGCAAGCCTATGTTGGACGTCTGATTACGCTGGGGGTGCCCGAACTAGGCGAGACGCAGGCCCGTGACCTGGTCTCGCGAAATGCCGGTGACGGCGTGGCGTGGGCCGTGCTGGCGTTTAGCGGCGCCCGGCGGAACGACTGGACGGTCGCCTTCAACGACATCGTCAATGCGGTCCAGTACCAGCCCGACGACCCGTTCGTGCAGCGTACGGCTGGGCAGCTTATCGCGTGGTATGGCAGTCACCGCGACTCGTTACGCGTGCCCGCCAGTCTGAAAAGCGCTCTGCAACACGTCCAAAGCGTGCTCGCCGGTCGCCAAGCGTATGTGGAGGGTTATCGCGAGGCGCGCGACTTCTATGAGCAGCAGCGCGGGCCGAGCAGCGACTATCAGCCGCCCCCGGAACCGGTCACACAGGAAGTCTACCCACTCCCGGCGACTACGTGGGGTGGGTACTACAGCGGCTCCTATCGCCCGAGACCTTATTATCGCCGGTACATCTGGAACCCGGCTCCGTGCGGGAGCTACGAGCCTTTCGGGAGCTCGAGCTACGGCGCACCCCGGCATTCCGGCCGCTACGCGCCGGCCGGTACAGAGCCCGGCCGCTACGGCACGACCATCCTCCCGCGCCGCCCCGGTTCCTTCTATGACTGGGACCGCACCCGCGGATACTCCACCGGCCATGACGATCGGCGACCGTTCGTCGGCGGTGCGGACGGAATCAGGGGTAGAACTTGTGAGCCTGCGGGCCACCAGCGTCGCCCCGGTACGGCTCCGTCGCACTGGGCCCCTGGTCCCGGAACCAAACCAAATGTCAGTCCTGGCCTGAAGCCGCCGGC
>JAGVEP010000176.1 GCA_020058145.1 Phycisphaerae bacterium
CGCTTCGTGTTCAGAATTCACTCGCTGGCGCTTCGTGTTCAGAATTCACTCGCTGGCGCTTCGTGTTCAGAATTCACTCGCTGGCGCTTCGTGTTCAGAGCGGTCCTTGGCCATGCCACCCCCTTGTTCATGTCCATGCCTCTGTCACCCACAGTCGCGGTAGAATAGCCGGCAGTCGCTGGCTCCGGAGGATTTGGCCATGATTGGTAGCCGCCATATCGGCCTGTTCGCACTGTTGATGTGGGTCCCGCTGCTCGCGGCCGCGGCGGATGAGCAACGGCCGCTGCGGGAAGCTCGTTCGGAAAACGGACAGTACTTGCTGCGGGTCGAAGCCGGGCGGCCGGGGCGTGCGGGGCATCCCTGCGAGGCGACGTTGTATGCGCAGGCGGAACGCGGCGCCGCCAAACGCCGCGCCTGGCAGCGCACCCTCGTAAACGACACGGCCCCGGTGCTGGCGTTCGTGCGCAACGACGGCCATTACGTGGTGACGCTGGATGAGTATCGTCGCGGCGGGGCCCGCAACGCCGTCGTGATCTATGGCGCGGAGGGCGAGCTGCTGCGCCACTTCCTGCTGCCGGATTTGCTGGGCAAGCCGGACTGGGCGCAAGTCAAGACTGGGCGGCACGAGCTGAACTGGCTGGACGGGGCGCGGTGCGTGTTTGACGACGCGGCCGAGCAGTTCGTCATCAACTTGAAATGGGGGCGGAGAATCCGTATTGATCTGCGGACACTGCGCGTGGTCCGCGAGGGTGAAACGACGAGCGTGGAACTGGCGGCCATTCCCGCCGCCATCTTGAACGAGCTGCTTACGCACGCGGCCGCGGACACGGCGCGAACACCGGCCGATCGTCTAGCGGAACTGGCGCAAATGACGCCGGCGGAACGCGCGCAGGCCGATGCGATCGCCGCCCAGTTGGCAGCCGACCGGCGTGCCACCGAGACGGCAGCTCGGCCGGAGGCGACGACGCAGGCCGCGCCCGGCGAGCTGGAAGTGGTCGGAAAAACCGGCGCGGTCGATGAGCGGGCGGGTAACGCGGCGCCGCCAGCCATCCAGGTTCCGCCGCCCGATGCGGCGAGCAAGGTGAACTACCTGAACTGGTTCAACCAATTCGGGCAGGTGGAGGGTCCCGACGCGAATCCGGTGTACGAAGCGGCCATTGCGGCCCTGGTACCGTGGGCGGGTAGCGACGAGCTATTTCGGGCTGCCGAGCGCGGCGATCCGGAGGCATTGAGTGCACCGGAAATCGACGTCTGGCTCACGGCCAACGCGACGGCGCTGGCGCGGTTCGGCGAGGCCACCCAGTTCGATGCGAAGGGGTGGAGTCGATTCAGCGCGGACGGCAGCTTGATCGGCGTCGTGTTGCCCGAGCTGTCGGAACTAAGGCAACTCGGCAAATTGAGCTTGCTGGCGGGCCGCCGGGCGGCTGCGGACGGCCGGCCGGACGAGGCGGCGCAGCGGTACCTGGATGTGCTGGCGGCCGGAACGCATCTGCACGGCGGCTTGACGTTGATCGAGCAACTGGTGGGGACGGCGCTCCAGGCGCGCGGGGCCGAAGCCCTGCTGGATCTCCAGGCGGACCCGGCGGCGAGCGCGCTTGATTCCGCGGCGCTGGCTGCGGAGAGCGCAGCCGCTGTTCGGCCCGCGCGACCGCTCACCGACGCGCTCCAGACCGAACGGGCGATGTTCATGGACGTGGTCCAGCGGTCGTGGGACTACGACGCACAAGCAGGGCGGTACACGCTGAACGTTGAGCAGGCCAGCACGCAGCTCGCCGCCGTCCAGGATGTTGAGGCCGGGCAGGTGGCCGGGCTGGCCGCGCAGTTGGCCTCCGCGGGCTATGAGAGCACGGTCGCCGAGGGCAATCTCTACTACGACGCGCTGACCGAGGCGCTGAGCCGCCCGTACCCGGAGGCCGTGTGGCAGTTGCAGCAGCTCGAGGCGATGCTCGGCGAGAGCGGCAGCGTCAATCCATTCCTGCGCACGCTGACGCCGTCGATGGAGCGCTGTCTCTTGATTCAGACGCGCGGCGCTGCGGCGCAGCGCGCCGCGCTGCTGGTCGCGAACCTGCGGGCCTATCGGCAGGAACATGGCAAGTACCCCGAATCGCTGGCTGCGGTACGCGATCCGGCGCTCACAATTGACCCGTTCAGTGCCGCACCGTTCGTCTATCGCCGCGTTGGCGCTGACTTCGCGCTGTACTCGGTCGGCGCCAACGGGACGGATGACGCGGGCGTACACGACCCGAAGGCGGAAACGAACGACCTGCTGTTCTGGCCGCGGCCGCGCTAGTGGTCCGGGAGCGGTTTCGGGACTCGGCCTCCGGGGGGATGATTTCTGCCCGCGGGTTGCATCCGGTGGGCCCCGAACAGTTTATAATTCCGATGAACAATAAGTTGGGAGAAACCGTCTGAATGGGGTGGCGAGAACTCTGGGAGTATTTCACATGACGTGGCGTCTGACACTGCCGCGAGTCGTGCTTGGTGCGCTGGCGCTGGCCCTGCCGACCGCTGCGTGGGCACAATCCGATGAGCCGGCCCGCCCTAGTTACAGCCGGCTGCTCAACATTGATGCGCTGATCGACAACCACGCGCGGTTTCTGGCGCGGCGGTATAACCTGAGCACGGATCAGGAGGGCTACACGCAGGCTTTCCTGCACGCGAAGGCCGACCAGTTCCTCTCCCGGCACCGCGAGGACCTGAACAACCTCATCGACCGGCTGGTGGACGTGCGGGCAGGCGCGGAGATGAGCCAGCAGGAATTGATGAACTGGGGTAAGCAGGCGTCGCCGCTGTACGAGGAGGCCAAGGGTCTCATTGTGCAGGGAAATAACGAGTGGCGGCAGACGCTCACGGAGGATCAAAAGAAGGTCCATGATGAAGACCTCCGGGACATGTATAGCAGCTTTGCGACCACGGAAGATCAGTTGCAGCGGATCGTCTCTGGTCAGATGACGCTCGATGAGTTCCGTCAGGGCCCGGGCCGCAGCGTGCCGCGTCTGGGACCG
>JAGVEP010000261.1 GCA_020058145.1 Phycisphaerae bacterium
CTCGCGGACGCACCAGCACTGGCGGTGCATGCTGAACTCGACGTAGCTCACGCGGTGCACGATGCAGCGGCCGAGCTCGGGGAGCGCGAGCGTGTCGTTCCAGAGCCCGCGGACTTTGCCGTCGGGCGTGACTTCGAGCGTGGTCTCGGGCCGGTGATGGCGTTTCTCGCTGGCATGTTTCATCGGGTGGCCTCCTTGCGGTCATTCGCCAACGGCGGCCGGATGGCCGCCTCGGGCTTGCGCCGGTCGGACAGGATCTGGCCGCCGAGGGCGGCCGCGAGTTGCTGTGTCACCTGCGTGCAGCTCGCGTCCGTGAAATTCATGGCGTCAATCGTGCAGCTGCCGTCGGGGGCGATGACGACTTCCACGTGCTTCTGTGCGCATGTATTCATCTAACGTGTCTCCTATTCATGTGATTGGTGCAGCGGAACATGCCTCCGCGAACGCATCAGCGGTAACCCGCGATCCGGAGCACGATGGCGCCGTCCTCGCGCTGGCGGCGGTCGACCGTACGACCGGTGGCCCGCGCCTGGCGGGTGACGGCGGCGACGGCATACTCCTGCTTGATGCGGTTCTGCAGCGCTTCGTTGAACCGGTGCCGTTGGTCGTACTCGCTGATCCAGGCGCGGTAGCTGCCGTCCGGCAGCCGTTCCCAGCCGACATCATTGGCGGCGGGGCCGAGGTGCTCGCGGCGAATCACGATGTGCGCCCGTTGCGGGCGTTCGTCCCCGCGGTAGCCGTACAGGGCCACCGCTTCTTGGTGACTCTCGATCTGGCTCCGGTCGAAGCCGACCGCAACGAGGGCTTCGATCAGGGCCTCGCGGTCCTTGAAGCCCGGCGTGCATTCCACGTAGTGTGACATGGTTTTTCTCCTGATTCACAATCGACTCGATATTGACCCAAGGGGATGAAATGCTGACGCTGCGGGCGAGTGAGAACGCTTGGCGAGCCACTCGCCCGCATCGTGTTTCACGGTCGTCCCGGAAGCTGCGCCACGGCTACTCCAGCACGACCCGCCGCTTGAGGCGCCCGGTGAGCGCTGAAACACTGCTCGGGTCGAGCACTTCCTGCTTGAGGAGTGCGCAGGCCTGGCTGAGTTTCTCGGCCAGCGCCGGCTGCTCCGCGAGGTCCTCGCCCGTGACGCCGAAGAGCTGCGTCTTCAGCTCGCCGAGTTGCGCCGCCGTGTCGGCGTCGTTGAACACGTTCATCGCGTGGAAGTGGTCGATACGCCGGCGGATGGCCTGGAGCGTCTTGCCATGCACCTGGCCGTTGGCCGCGATGACCTGGTCGCAGAACTCCGCAACCTCCTTTCGGAACGCCATGACGTATTCGGCGGCGAACTGCTCGCACTCGGCCTGCAGGTTCGCCTTCATGGTGGCGAGCTGTTCGGTGCGCAGTTTGCGATGGGCGAGTTCGGCCTCCACGTCATCCACGCGAGCGGCGCTGCCGGCGCCGGCAACCTTGAACGTGTGCCAGGTGAACGCGAAGCGCTTGCGCAGTTCGGCGACCGACGGGTAGGCCCCGTTCGGCACGTCCGGGTGCGCCGCCTGCCAGTCAGCGCGCAATGCAGGGTACTGAGTCAGGAACGTGTCTGCCGCCGCGTCAAACTCCGCTTTCAATTCCTGCAAGGCATCGATGAGCGCAGGCACGTGGTCCCACGGCACAAAGTGCGCCGCCGCCGCGGGGAACGGCCGCGAGTACTTGTCGAGCTGGTGGCGGGCCCGCTTCTCGATCTGCTGAAAGACCTTGCGGCCCTGCTCCGGGGCGACGAGGTCCTTGGAGCCGAACGATGCGATTGCCCGGCTCTCGACCTCGGTCGGTGACAGGTTGAGCTCCTCGGCGTCGTTGCCCGCGCGGCAGGACCAGTACGAGGCGCGGATAACGAACAGAGCGCCGAGCTGGAACAGGTTGATCGGCTCCTCGGCCGAAGCGATGGGGTTTGCCTGCGGTGCAGGCGCAGTGAGCGTGGTCATGGAACACCTCCATAGTTAAAGGAATAGGGGGTTGAGGGATTGAACAGGACGGGCTGTTATCAGACGGTCACGCGCCGCTTGCGCGCTTGGCCGTTGAGTGGCGTGCTGGTGGGCTGGCCGGTGCCGGCCGGCTTCGTGTGGCTGTCGAGCCAGTGCGTCATGGCGGTGACGGCCTCCGGGTCGGTCTTCGACAGCGGCCGAATTTCGGGGATGGCGGCCAGCAGGTGGTCGTTTGTGACCTGCTCGCCGGCGTGGAACGCCAGCTTGAGGCCCATCTGGACAACTTCCTTGATGTCCGCGCCCGTGTAGGCCTCGGTCTGCTTCGCGAGCTGATCCAGATCGAACTGCTGCGGGGCCCGGCCGCGAAGCTCCAGGTGGATCCCAAAGATCTCCTGCCGCTCGGCGTGCGTCGGCAAGTAGACACCGTACAGCTCGTCAAACCGGCCCTTGCGCGTGAATTCGACCGGGAGCGCCCGGATGTTGTTCGCGGTCGCGACGATGTACACCGGGCTGGAGCGGTCCGAGAGCCACTTCAGGAAGATCCCGAAGCTGCGCTGCGCGGCGCCACCGTCGTGCTCGCCACCGACTCCGCCAAAGCCCTTCTCGATTTCGTCGAGCTGCAACACACAGCTGCCGAGTCCTTCAAGTAGGCGGATCGCGTCGCGCATGTTGCGCTCGGACTCGCCGACCCACTTCGACATCAGGCTGCCAACATCGAGCTGAATCAGCGGCAGGCCCAGCTAGCTGGCGATGCACAGGCTCATCTGGGTCTTGCCACCGCCGGAGACGCCAACGAGCAGCAGGCCCCGCGGGAACTCGATGCCGAACTTCCGTGCCTCAGCGCTGAAGCAGGGCTTGTCGAGCTCGACGTGCCGCTTGACGTTGTCCCAGCCGCCGATAAGGTCCAGGCCACCGGCGGGCGGGTCGCGGTACTCCAGGAGCCCGGTGCGGCGAATGACCTCGGCCTTCTCGGTGAGGATCAGCCGGGCGGCCTGGCCATTCAGTTTCTTGAACTTCCGCAGGGCGAGCGCGGTGCGGTCCTCGACCTGCTGCTGGGTCATACCCCGGCAGGCGGTGATGATCGCCGGCAGATACTGCTCATCGAGCGGATGGTCCTCGGCCACGAACCGCACCGCTTTCTCGATTGCCGCGTCCTCCGGCAACCTGAACTCGATGCCAGTGATGTCGTGCTGGAGGACGGGGGGGATTTCGAAGTCCACGCCCACGAAGATCACGGTTCGGCCGGTGTGGGCCAGGACGTCGCGGATTTCGGACAGCCAGGCCGTCACCAGGTCGCTGTACGCGAACGTGCGGCTCGTAACGTAATAGCCGAAGTCCTTCAGGACGAAGAGCGCTTCCTCCGGCAGCTCCAAGATCTGCTGCGGCGCGAGCTGCGGGTTTGGTTGCCCCAATTCGCGGCCGTCGGCCGTCTTGGCCGGCTGGCCTTCAGCGTCCTGCCAGCCAGTCGCGGGCGACCAGACGAAGATCGGCCGCCCCTTGGGTGGCAGCTCGGCTGCGATCTCCTTCAATTCCTGCACGAAACGGGTTTTCTCCGGCGTATGCACGTGCAGGTACGCGTGCCCCGAGAGCACATAATCAGTGATACTCTGTCGAAACGACTCATTCATGGGATTCTCCCTCGATGGTTACGATGGATGGGTGATCAAACGAGCGAACAAACGGACAGTGCCGACGTTCACGCCCGCGCTCGACGCGTGGCCGGATGCGGGCGTCTACCAGCTGTGGATTCGGCTGCGCCGGTCCGTGGTTCTGCGCGTGGGCAGCCTTGGCAGGATGCGGTTCGCGGCGGGCACGTACATCTACACCGGGCGTGCGTCCCGTGGCCTGCGGGCCCGGGTGCTGCGCCATGTACATGGTGGTCGATGCCGGCACTGGCACATCGACTACCTGCTGGTGAGTCCGGCAGCGCACCTGGAGCGTGTGGAGTTGTCATCTACGCGGCCGGAAGAGGAGTGCGCAGTGAATGCCACAACGGGTCGCAGCGCAGTGGCCGCGATCCCGCGCTTCGGGGCTTCGGACTGTCGCAGCGGCTGTCCGACGCACCTGTGGCGCGTACGTTAGAACGTGAGTGACCCCCGTTGTGGCCAAGTGTGGAGCTACCAGTCGATAGCCGTTGGCCAGGTGTGACCTTGTGGGCAGCAGACGATCGGCAGGTTGTCCGGACCTTCCGGTGCGTCCCCCTTCTGGTGGATGGTGCGCTGCTCGTCCCACCAGATCTCGGTCCATCCGCTGTATTCGACCGAGGCATCAGGTCCCGGCACGCCGGCGAACTGGGCGTGGCCGCAAAGGCGTTCCACGGTGCCGTGCGCGGGTTCGCCGCACTCGGGGCAGTTGGGCTTTTCCAGTTTCACGGCTGATCCTCCTCACGCGCTCGCTGCCTCTTCTTCGAGTTCCTTGGGGAAGTTCGTGCCGAGGTTTTCGCGCGTGGCAGGCAGACCCGCGTTCACAGGCATCACGGTCCAGCGCGTAACCGGATCGTGCGCGGCGTACAGAATGGCGGGCTTCCCGAAGACCTTGCGGTCGCAGCCGTAGCCGTTCTGGTCAATATCGATCACGACGGCGTCCCCGGCCAGCGACTTCAGCGCGTCGAGCAGATACGCGGGGTTGAACGCGGTGTGGATGACCGCGTCGCCGCCGCCCAGGTACCGGGCCGGCAGTGCTGCCGATGACTCTCCCACGCCGGCCGATACTGCCGACAGTCGGACCTGCTGCGGGGACAGGTCCAGGCGGACCATCTTCGAGTCGTCGCTCGTGGCGAGTGCCACTTCCGACAAGCTCTCGACCAGGGCCTCGCGTTCCACCGCGAACTTCGAGTGGGTGCGGGGCATGACGTCCTGGTAGAGCGGGAACCGCCCTTCGGGCTCGTACGTGGACAGGAGCCAGTCGGGGCCCGCCGCGAACAAGTGGCCCGGGACCTCTTCGCCGCTGGCGGCCTTCTGCCGCGCGACCGACACGACGAGGTAGTCGGTGTGCTTGTCCGTGAGCTTTTCGATGAGCTGGACCATCCGCCCGGGCAGAATGACCCGCCCGGCGAACTCACTTTCCACGGTGTGCAGACCGACAAGGACAAGCCGCCGACCGTCGGTCGCGACCAGGCGCGTACCCTTGTCGTCGGACTCCAGGAGCACGCCGTTGATGGCGTAGCGGCTGGTGTCTTTGGCGACGGCGAGACCCGTCACACGCAGTCCGGCGCAGAGTTCGGCCGCGTCGATGCTGACCGCCTGGCCGGCGTGCACATCCGGGACCGGCGGGAACTCATCCACCGGCAAGGTCTGTAACACATGCTCAACGCGCCCGCCGTTGATCTGCAACTGCTCACCGCCAGGGGACAACGACAGGCTGCACGTGGGGTGCTTCGACGCCTTGAGTCGCCGGCTCAACTCGGCGAACGGCACAACACAGGCGGGCAGCTCGCCGTCGACCGGCATCTGCGTGAACAGCGCCAGGTCGCCGTCGGTGGCGCGCAGGCGCAGCCAGTTCTCCGAGGCCTCCAGGTGCACGCAGGTGAGGATGGGTTTCGGGAACCGGGTGGGCACGACGTGCCGCGCCCGGTCCAGGGTCGCGACCAGCGTGGCGCGCGAGACCTCGAGCGCGCTGGTCTGGGTTGATGGTTGCACAACCGTCAACATGTGATGCTCCTTCTCGGGCAGGACCCGACAAAACAAAGAAAGCCGGCGCGCAGCGGGACCGTCCCAACTGCACACCGGCTTCGGGAATCAGTTACCGGTTAGGGTTGAAGACGAGCCGCTTGGCAGGGCCGAAGCTGCGGCTCACGGGAGTGCTACGGAGTGGCGGGCTGCTCGTGCTCGGCGAGGTACCGCACGCAGCGGTTGCCATGCTCGTCCGTCCCCAGCAAGTCGTCTTCGACGCCGTCGACATCGTAGTCACGGACCTCGATGACGATGCCCGGCGTGCAGACCGTTACGTCCGCGACGCCGCCTGTGATCGTGACGATCGCATCGGACCGGGTCATGGTTGCACCTCATCGGTAAGGCCGTCCGCACCCGCCGCCGCGTCGCCGGCCAGGCCGGCGGACTTCTCACGCAGGTGTTTGCGCTCGATGGTGCCGTACTCGGCACCTTCGGGCATCTGGAAGAGCCGCACGTACGCGAAGCACGATCCGTTCTGGTCGGGCTGGACCTCGCGAGCCTCGCCGATCACCTGGCCCTCGGCGATGACCCAATGCGTGAACGTTGGGTCGGACACCAACGGTTGAGCACCCACGGCGATTGCCGGGACGTGCGTCTCCGCGCTGAGCCCGGCGAGGAAGTTGGCCATCTTGCGGGCCTGATCGGCGCGCGAGATCGGGTCGCTCTCACAGGCCGGAATCGGCCGGCCGATGAGTTGCACCTGGTCGGGCTCGAGTTCGATCACCACGCGGCCGTTGTCGTCGCCGTACCATTCGAAGTATGGCTGATTCTTCGTGTAGTCGTGTGGCGGTAAGCCGGCCGTCATGTCGCCCGTTTCGCCGGTCTGGTGCGTGGCGAGGCCGTCCATGTATTCGGCGGCTTCGGGATCGCCGCTCTGACCGTCTCCGGTCAGATGCACCTTCGCGCCGCGAATGTCGCGGTGGAAGTTACCCTTCAGGTCAAAGGTCACCTTCTCCTTCAGGCCGGCGAACTTCATCCAGCCCGTGACCTTGCCGGGCTCGGTATTGTCGAGCTCGCCATCAATCAGATACTGACTCGGTCTCCATGCCATGTTGCACCTCTCGGGCTCGTGCCCGTGATGGCACGCCCCATGTTAGGCGTGCCATCTGTTTGAGAATAGGAATGATCCGCGCACGCACGCGGATCTTGCGTACATAAGGAGTGAAGATCAGCCGCGCAGCGGCCGAATCCTCTTCGTGGTCCGATCCTTGAACTGCACCCGCACTTCGCCGTTGGCGAAGACCTTGACCGACTTCCAAGCCGGTTTCAGTCCCGCGAGCGCCTCCATAATGCTGCGCCGCAGTTGCTCGTCGGGACCCAGCAAGTCTGCCCAGAAGCGGTCCAGCTCGCGCTCGAAGTCCGCCTGTTGTGTGTCGTACGTGTCCCCTTCGTCGCACCAGCCGCCAAAGTGGTACCAGATCTCGGACGGGCGCAGGCGCTCCTCCGCGACGCGCGTGACCAGCACTTCGTCATCGCACCAGCCCTTGGCATTCTCGGGTGGTGGTGCCTTCGCCATGCAGACCTGCGACCCAAACGTCTTCCCGTCGCTGGCCTGCACACTGATCGCCAGCAAGCTGACGCACGTCAGCGTGCCCGTCCAGACACAAACGCTGTGCAGCTCCTTGCCGCTTGTGAGCGTGACTTTGCCGATGGTCGGCAGCTTTGCCCACGCGTACCCGTCGTACTCCTTGCGGATGCTCACCGGGATAAACGGTTCAGGGAACTGACCGAGCGCGGCCAGCAGGTGCGCGTTGGTCTCGTCGGAGTCCGTGCCGCCCGGGAAGTCCGGGTCGAAGCGATAGCAGCGCTCCAGCAGGAAATCCTTGGGCATCGGCACTTCGACCGGCTCGGGGGCATCGCAGGTCGAAAGCAATCCGACCTTGAACGTCGGCGTCGCTTCCGGCAGCGCGATGCCCAGCTCTCGGGCCCGCTGGTATTGTCTGTACGGCAGGCAATGGTGCCCACGGCGCTGAATGTAGCGATAAGCCTCCAGCTCCAACGCCGCTTTGAGCTGCGCAAAGACCTCGTTCTCCACCAACCGCGTGCGGGCCGGCAGCATCAGCCGGATGCCCGTCGGCTCGCCGGTCAGGTCGACCAGGAACCACAGCCCCTGCTCGTTCACGGGATGAAAGTCGAAGCTGGTCGTCTGGCCGTGGAAGTTGACCAGGACGTTGTCGCTGTAGGCGAGGCTACGCCGCACCTGCCGGTGCCAGGAGTTCAGGTGCTCCGCTTCGCGCACCTCGATCCGGCAGCCCAGCTCAGGATGATGCGCGGCCTGATCGCTTACGAACAACTCGCAGGCGCACGGGCAGTCGTCGACCGCAACTTTCAAGCCGCTGAAAACGGCCAGCGGGCTGACGATGGAGTGGGACCACTCGTCATCTTCGAACTGGACGATCGTGCCTGGCACTGGCTCGGGATCGGATAGCACTTCGACCGGCGCGCCGCGCCAGCCGTCGTTGCTGATCTGCACCATCCGGCCGTTGGACCGAATCGTGACCGCCCGTGGCGCCAGGCAGAACAGCCCAACGCCGGCGGGGTCCTCGCTGTCCTCGAACTCCTCGTCCCAGCCGGAACCACCGAGGTCCAGCAGCTTGGCGAAGGTCTCGACACCGTGTCCGTTGTCACGGACGGTAACAAGACCATCGCTATTCGTGATGTCAACGCGTGTCGCGCCGGCCCGCCGAGCGTTCTGGAGCAGCTCGATGATCCGGCCCTCCAATGTTCCGGTGAACAGGCGACTTGCTTTCGTCAGCAGCCGTGGGTTCACACATGCTTGTATGGTTGTCATTTGGCTTTCTCCACATGATGGGTATGGCGACGCCCTGCCAATGGCGACATGGCGTCGCGACGTTTCGGGCTCGCTGCCACGCAGCGTGCCCAGCGTGGTAAGGGAATGGGGCGCGCACACCGTCGGTTGTTGGCGCCGGCGGACGTGCACGCCCACGTAGTCCGCGCAGCAGAGCCTGCGCGCTTTCGTTGAGCAAACTGGGAATTGGGATCAGCGGATTTGTGCGACCGTCAGTTCGCCTGCGAGCAGGTTGAGTTGCAGGTCGGCGTCCACGGGCAATCGCCGCAGGAACTTGGCGAACTGCGCGATCATCAACCCGGCCGCGATGTTGGCGCAGAAGATCGTGCTCCTGGCCGTGCATGCGCCGGCGTAGGCTTGGTCAGCAGCGAACAGTGTGGTCGGATAATGCCGGCGCGAGGCCGCGTCACAAGCGGTCAGGACGCGCAACACTTCGGCACTCATCCGGCCATCGGCCCAGAACTCCACGCGATCATGCACCGCCTGCCAGATCAGGCGGCGCGTGTCGATCGCGTCCACGCAGCAGAAAACGGCGTTGCCAACCTCCAGGCTGCGGCGGAAGCGTTCGCTGAGCTCGTGAACCTCCAATCCATGGTGAATCTGCTGGCACAGGTCCGCCGTGGCCGAGACCTTGGTGCGGGACAGGTCGTCTTCCAGATAGCCTTGGCAGGCGAGGTTGACCGGCTCGACGATGTCGGGATCAACCAGTTGCAGCCAGGGCACACCCATGGCGGCCAGTTGCAGTGCAACCTGGCGGCCGATGGCACCAACGCCGACCACCGTGGCCCGGCAGTCAGCCAGCCGCTCGGGCGGCACGATCTCGCGCTGCCGCAGGTCGCGGTCAGCCAGATTGGGGATGGTCATAGCCACACCCCGCTTTCGGCCGCGCCGAGGAATTCCCCGGCTTCATCGAGCCCCAGGCCCCAATCCAGCCCGCTTTCCAACGCGGCCAGGAGTTCCTGATTAGGGTCCTCGGGTGTAGCCGCAGGTGCGTCCAGCGCAGCGAGGTGCGTTCCCCTGCGCGCACTATCCAGGCCAAGGTCGGCCAGCGGTAGCGGCCGGATATTGCGGTCGTACTCGCCGGCCCACGCGGCGTGGTCAGACCGCACCGGCCGGCGAAGATGGACGACGCCTCCGCAAGTTTACGCCGCGCCGGGGGTTGATACAGTTGAGGCGTGATGACGGACCGGCCCGACGACGAACTTGTGTTGGCGGCCGCCCGCGGCGACCCGGGCGCGTTTGCCTTCCTGGTCGAGCGGCATCATGGCGCGCTCATGCAGTTCGTCTGCCGCTTTCTCGGCTTGGCGGATCGCAACCAGGCAGAGGACCTCGCTCAGGATGTGTTCCTCGCCGCCTGGAAGGCCGCGCCGACGTTTCGCCCCCGTCCCGGGGTGCTCGTGCTCTCGTGGCTGCTCCGAATCGCCACGAACATCTGCCTGAACTACCGCCGGGGGGCATGCTTGCGCGTTGCTGCCTCGCTTGACCGAGACCCGTGCGCGGTGCCGGAGTCCGCCGATTGTGCGGAACCCGAGATCACAGCGCTGGCACAGGAACGGGCAGAATGCGTGCGCGCGGCCCTGGCCGAACTGCCGCCGATGCAGCGGGCTGCACTGATTCTACGGGAGTACCACGACCTGTCCTACGCCGAAATTGCGGAAGTTATCGACACGTCCGTGTCGGCCGTCGAAGCACTGCTGTTTCGGGGCAGGAGCCGGCTCCGCGACCTGTTGACCGCAGAGGAATTCGAGCCCCCACCGCAGGTTTTTCCCGACTGGCGTGCTGAATCCTTGTGAGGAGTGAAGCGGGCGCGATCGCCCGCAGGTAATGAACGATGCGTTGCAGAAAGGCCAAACAGCTCGTCTCGGCCCGGAAGGACGGTGAACTCGACGCCGCTCGTGGCGTGGCGCTGCGGACGCACCTCGAAGATTGCCCGGCCTGTCAGCAGGCGGCAGACGACTGGGCCGGCGTGTCTGCCGCACTTGCCGTACTCGAGACTCCCGAGCCCCGGCCAGGCTTCACGCAGCGCTTGATCGTTAGGCTGCCAACACGGCAGATCGGTCGCTCTGTCTGGTCGGAGTGGCTGGAGGCGCTGCGGCCGGCGCCGCTGGCCGCAGACGGCCTGGCACTCGCCGCGGGCATGCTGATGGCCGTGTGGATGAATGGCGAGCAGCGCCAGCCTGCTCCGCCGCCGGGTGACCCGACCCAGACAGTCTACGTCGAGTCGTTCGACCCGCTACCCGACGGCTCGGCTGCGGCGAAGTACCTGTCCATTGTCACCGAGTCGGGGAGATGATGCATGTCACTGCTTGTTTCACGACGTACCTGGCTCTGGACGTTGCTGATCGGCTCGCTCGCGTTCAACGTCGGGTTCGGCACGACGTTCGGCGTCCGGACGTATTGGCACTACTGTCGCGGCGAGTGTGGGCCCGCGGAGTGCTCCGGCCGCCAGGGTTTACTGGCCGCGCTCAACCTGACGCCGGATCAGCAGCAGCGCATGGACGCAGCGCGCGCGCGTCTCGTGCAACAGGTGGATCAGCTCCGCCAGAATCTGACCCCCGAACGAGACGCGCTTGTCGATCTGCTATCGGTCGCCGCGCCGGACCGCGCCGCAATTACAGCCCAACTCGACAAGATCGCGGCGGTCCAGCGGCAGATTCAGGGACAAGTCGTCGAACATCTGCTGGAGGAGAAGAACCTGCTCACCCCGGACCAGCAGGCCGCGTTTAACGAGATCATCCGCCGGCGCGTATGTCCGCCCGGCGGACACGGGCCGGAGAGTGTGCCGGGCGCGTCTGAACGCGCAGCGGCCGGCGATTCCGAGCGGTTCGGAACAGCCTCAAGGAACACGAGGAACCTAGAGCGAAAGGATGAAGAGCCATGAAGAAGGTCACGTTGATCGGACTGCTGGCCGTCGCAGCGTTGTCGGTGGCGGCAGTGGGACTCGCGGTCAGTCAGGATGCGCCGCGCGAGGCAGTGGCCGGCGCGGCGCTGGGCCAGGACAAGGACGGGCAATGCGAGCATCAGCCGGGCTCGGCGGCCTGTGAGGAGGCACACGCCAAGGGGCAGTGTGACCACGGCCCCGGTCCGTGCGATCCGGCCAAGTGCGACCCGGAGAAGTGTGGCGGCAAGTGCGGTCGGCATGGTGACAGGTGCGATCCGGCCAAGTGCGATCCGGCCAAGTGCGGCGATGCCAGCGCCGGTTGTCTCGTTCGACTGGGCCTGCTCGCCCAGCTCAATTTGACCACCGAGCAGCAGCAGGCCATGACCGCAGCGAGAGAGCGAACGCGGCAACAGGTGAACGAGTTGCGGCAGCAACTCACGGCCGAACGGGAGAAGTTGGTCGACCTGTGGTCCGTACCGGAGCCGGATGAGGCGGCGATCGTGGCCCAGCGTGACAAGGTCGCTGCGCTGCGGCACCAGGTCCAGGAGCGCGTGGCCGCGCACTTGCTGGAGGTAAAGGGCTTGCTGACGCCCGACCAGCAGACGGAGTTTGACGAGATCATTCGCCGCTGCCCCCCCGGCGGGCACGGCGATGGATGTGACCCCGCGAAGTGTGATCCCGCCAAGTGCGGCGGGCACGCCGATGGCAAGGGTCGCGCCGGTTGCTCAGGCCGCACACGCGCCGGCTGTGCGGGCCACGCTGCGGGTGGGGGCGAATAGTCCAGAGGACCCCGCCTCGTCCAACGTTTTCGATCTGGGCCTCGCTTCGCGTTGAACTGGTTCGCCTTTGGCGCGGCGCGAGGCCCCGTCATGCACCACTCTTCTTGGCGTGACATCACGCACCTCCTCTCTCGGTGTCCTCGTTCGGAAACGTCCGCCGCCCGGTTGCGGCCGCATCGTCCTGAAGCGCGTCCAGCAGGTGCATGAGGCCCCACAAGGCCTCGCCGACGGACGAGTTCCGGTCCATTCCGTCCAGCACGTTCAGCAACACAAGCTTCTGCCGGTGCAGCAACTCCCAATCGACTCGGTCAAGCGAGTTGAACATGGTCTGGGTTCTCCTTCGGGCGCAGGCCGGCACGAGATCGGTCAGGCTGCGACCGCTTCTTGTTTCTGACCTTGCGGCGCGGACGGGCTACGTGAACAGCCCCAACTGGATCCTGGCCCACGGCATGCAGCCCACCCTCCGCACAAGCAACCCACTTCACGGTTTGAAAGAGCACCGCGGCCGCCGCGAGATCATTGGGATAGCACTCGCACGTGTCGCAGCGCTCGACGACCGTCCAGCCTTGAAGCCGCGGCAGTCGGCAGGACGGTGTGGCCGGGCAGCGGATGCCGTTACCCGGGCACCCTGGGCAGCTTTTCGCGTTACGGCTCATCTGTCCCCTCCCGCACGTGGTCTTCGCGGGTGCCCGGCTCCGCCTGTCCGCTGAGCACGAACGGCGGGACCTCAGGCACAGCCGGACACAGCTTCCGCAGCGCGGCGATGCCCTCTGCGGTTTGGCCCGCTTCCAGAAATCCGAGTGCTTCGCCCACGCGCTCCTCCGAAACGAGGCCCTCGTCTCCACCTTCGTTGCTGGCGATACGCACGAGCGGCTCGGTCATTCCGGGTCGCCAGTCAACGAGGATCGCATCCTCGCCGCACCAGGCTTCCGTATGCCGGCGATACGAGAGACCCAGCTCGCGGCAGGCGGATTCGACCGTGTCGAACTCGCCATAGCGGGCTTCCTCGTCGCACAGCCGCAACCACTCGTCAGAGCGCGCCGCCAGCAACTCATCCGCGGTCGTGGGCTCAAACGGCGGCTCACCCCAGTCGAGCCTGGCGTAATCCGCGCGAATCGCCTTGATCAGTTTTTCCGCTTGGGAGAGTTCGAGGCTCCCGCCAACTCGAATCCATGCCGAATACCTGGCACCCATAGAACTTGCTCCTTTGGCCGCGAGAATCTCAAAACTGTCGCGCCGGCCGCGGCCTTGGCTGGTGCGCAGCAAGTCCCGCGAGACGCGCGAGACGTGAATCTGCTTGCTCGTCGAGGATCGAAACTGAAAGAACAAAGAGAGAAGTGACTATCCAAATGTGGGCTGGCTCGGGGCCAATCCCGTTTTCTCGTCGAGGATCCGCTGCATGATGACCGTGGCTCTGGGCCCGGTGCTGTCACGTGCTGAAAGATCCTCCGGCAACCTTTGGTGTCCGCCGTAGCGGGCAGGTTGCCACTGGCACTTTGCGTGCTCAAATATGAGGATTGGGCAGTGGTAATGCGGCCGCGCTTATAAGTTTTTCGGCCCGGGCAGCCGGGCGTGCGCCCTGTCGCTGCAACGTTAAGCCGGTTGCGCGCGATCAGGCCCGGCCGTTATAGTGGGGCCTCAGAACGCGGGACCCCTGCGTGGCGCGCGGGGGACGGATGTGTCGTTGCCTGGAGGTTGGGCGAGAATGCCGTCCTTGCGGATTCAAGGCTTGGTTCGGCTCGCGAATCGCGTGCGGCGTGACCTGTCGCACACGGTATCTGTCGAGCAGCGCGAGCAACTGCGGAAGCTCGTGACCGATTCACTCAGCGAAGTCGACCGCATCCTGGCCCAACATGCCACACGGCTCAATGACCTGCCAGCGCCGACGCGCCGCGCCTATCAGTTCCTCGCTGGTCTCAATTTCGACCAGCCAGCGCTGCAAGGCCCAGGGCCCGATGCGCCGCCGACGCCCGGGAATGTGTCACTCGTCGGCCTCGCGTCCTTCTGGCAGCGCATGCTCAACCGCGTAGCGCAACCATCCGTCGCCGAGGACTTAGCCAAGCTGCGCGACTCGATTCGTTCGGCCGGTCAGAACATCGAGCGCTACCTGCAGAACCAAGACATCAGCGCCGGCCAGCTGACGCCCCAGTCACGAGCCATTCGAAGCTGGCTGTTGTTCTTTTCGGAGCAGGAGAACTTCGACGCGTACGGGGCCGCTATCGCTCGCGCCACGCCGATCCTGGCGGCGGGGTTGGCTGCCGTGCCGCGTTTTCACCCGCCGCTGCTGGTCCAATTCCGCCCCGTCCCCGGATTATTCCGCGTGCGCGGCGGTTGCGACGGAACGCGCGTGGCACTTCCGACGCCGATGATCACCTTCGACGAAGAGCAGTTCGCGTGCGTGCGCGAGCTGATCTTTGAGGGCGGTCGCACAAAGCGGCAGGTGCTGGAGGCCATGGCTGGCGAGACCTACCAGGACGTCGTGGGCGAGCTCGACGCGCTCGCCGGTGTGCCGGAGCAAGCCAAGGGCCTGTTCCATGATCTGGCCGCGGCGTACGAGCGGGTCCGACAGTCGTATTTCGACGGCACCATCGACCGGCCGCGCTTAACGTGGAACCACACGTTTACCGGCCGCAAGTTCGGGCATTACGACCCGATCACGGACACGGTCATGATCAGTTGCAGCCTGGATCGTGCCGACGTCCCGGCGGTCGCGCTCGATTTCGTCATGTACCACGAACTCCTGCACAAAAGGCTCGGCGTAAGGTGGGGCGCCGGTCGCATGACCGCCCACACGCCCGAGTTCCGCGCTGCCGAACAGCGCTTCGCCCACTTTGCTGAGGCAGACGTGATCCTGAAGAAGCTGGCCCGCGCGCAATAGCAGTTAGGCACCATGAGTTGACCCATTTCCATGAAGCAGGTCGCTCCGGTCCCCAGGGGCGCAGCCGGAAAGGCGGCCTATCGCAACAGAACAGATGCTCCGGCGCGGGACCTCGCGCACGGGACCTTGTTAAAAAACAGCCCATGCCGCCCGGCCCAAACGACCAGTGCACCAAAAACCCGGCGAAATCGGCCGATTCGCACGCAGCACGCCTGATTCCGCAGCAAGACGAGCGCTGCGCCACGGCTGGTTGTCGAGGGCGGAAATGGCGCAGTTCGGAGGGCATTTCCCTTTACGATCTGCGGTCCGCTACCGGGCGCCCCGAATCGGCGGTTTGCCGACGAGCAACCGCCAAGAACGCTCGTAACGACCGTTTCCTGGTGCCACCCATAGGCACCGAGGGCTTGGCTCATGAACTGTTAGGCGTTGCACCGGCTCCGGCCCCGACTGGAGCAGACGGCACGACCACGTCAATCTGATGCGGCTCAGGGTCCAGGACCACGCGCTCGTTCGAGTCACTGTACCACTCGAAGTACGGGTAATCGGTCCATTCTTGCGGCGGAAAGCCCGCTGTCATGTTCCCGGCCTGACCGGTCTGGCGGAGCGCGAACCCCTTCATCTCTCGCACAGCTTCTGCCTCTGTTCCATTGTACCTTCCCTTCAGAACCACCTTGGTCCCACGGATATCGGTTCGAAAGTCGCCGTTCAGTGCGACGACGACCTTCTCCGGCAACCCTGCGAAACGAAGCCAGCCAGTGACTTGGCCAGCGCTTGTATTATCGAGCTCGCCTTCCAGCAGGTACTTGTTCGGTCTCCACGTCATATTCTCACCTCCGTATGTGCCGACAACGGCACGTCTCAGCCTGGAGACGTGCCGGGCGGCCTCAGCGTATGCATTAGAAACAGGAAGCGCGGCAGACTTATCGCAAGGTCTGAGCAAGGGCCTCCTCCTTGGCAACTTGCTCTGGCAACGCCGTGCGCCGCCACTGGTCGATCTGCTGGGCCATCTGTCGCAATCCCGTACTCAGCCGACTAGAAAGTACCCAGCCCTCCGGGCCGCCGTAGCGGCGGTGCATCCATGTAACTCGTTCGATCAGGCCCAGCGCCGCCAGCTTGGCACGCGTGCGCTCGATGGTTCGGCGTGAGATCGCGAACTCACGTTCGAGCGCGGTGAACGAAGCCATCGGCTCCCGAGTCGCCCGCAGAAGAAGGAGCATCCTGGCCGCGGCGTACTGCTGGTTGCGATTGCCTGGGACCAATGCCGCGACCAGCTCGGTCACGTCGGCGATCTGCCTCACGCGGCGCCAACCAAACCTGATCTTGGCTGTGCCGCTCAATTCCGGTCACCGCCGGCAGCTTCATCATGTCGGTGCGCCGAGCTCAGCGAGTCAGCCGGCTGGAAGCCGAGACCCAGGATCTCCTGCCGCAGCGCGTAGCGCTCCTTGCTGATCCGGATCGCGTAGTCGCGTAGCTGGGTCCCGAAGATCGTTTCGATGAGCAGAATCGTCTCGAAGGCCGAGACATACTGGTGGTTGAACAGGCGCCAGAACCGCCAACGGACGCCCTGGCGGGACACGCGGAACGCCTGGCAGATGCGTTGGCCATACGTTCCGCGCAGCACCATGTAACTCGGTCGGCCGCTGCGGAACTCGACAGTCAAATCACGCGATTCCATCAGCTGCTTCAAGTTCTGCAGGAACTCCTTGTCCTTCTCGGTCAGCGCCACGTCGAATCACCATGATGTCGGCCCCGTTCTGCCGAAGCTCCACCAGCCCGGCATGGGCCATGAAAATGAGCGCGATAAAGCGCCAGATACGGTCCAAACGCGCGTTCTCGACGAGCGTCGGGATCTCGTCGAAGCCGGTTTCGACCGCACTTGTGTTCGCCTCCAGATGCGATTGGTAGCGGTTCAGATCAAAGCCCTTCCGTGCCAACGGAAGCCAGGCCACCAGCTCACTGGGCATGGCCAGCCCGTTCAGCGCGTCGATGAGGCCAGGTACGGTCTCCAGCTCCGCTGCTGCCGGTGTCAGCACCGCCGAGCGGCACTCGATCGCGACCGCGCGGGTCTCTGCCTGTCGCTCGCGGCGCCGCTCTCGTGATTGGGCCATGCGCTCGCGGAAATACGCGGCATCGAAAGCGCGGCCATCGAAGATGAACCGTGAGCGCACGTCAGCCCCACAACGCTGACACCGATAGCGACAAACGCGCAGCCGAACCCGCCCGTTGCACGTTGAGCAGACCTGGAAAGCGACTGTCGGATCGAACACCCGCTTACACTGCACGCACCGGCAGCGGCTTTCGCCCAGCATGACGAGGGCTCCGCCGCAGTCCGGGCAAGCGCAGCCGGACAGCATCACCTCGTAGTAATAGCCGCGCGCGTGGGCCACAAGAGTCTCCACCGCATGCGCAAGGTCAAACGCTAGCCGGATGATCTCTTTCAAGGTGCTGCCCCAGACGTCGTACCCGAGCGTTCCGGCGAGGGCGTCGGCGCACTTTCAGCGGTCTCCGTCGGCGCCGCCCCCGCGGGCCCGTCTGTTCCCACGGCCTGCTGGCTCCTGGGCGTGAACTTGCGACGACAGGCCTTGCAGCGCCGGATGCGGCGTACGCCCATCGTCTTGGTCTTGCGGACCCCCTTGCCGGTCGTGTCTGACGACCCGCAGTACGGGCACTTGAACGGTCTCCCCATGCAAAATCACCTCACGGGACCAGGAGGTCGGCGCTGCTTATAAACCTTTGTCACCCCTGTCCCGTGAGACCTGCGCGCCGGAAGCGCCACGTCCCGCGGTCCCGACCGAAAACTATATAAGTCGGGGCGTATTTACTACCCGCGGGTGATACCATGAACTTCGATAACATTTCCCAACCGGCTGGAGTGCCGTACCACAGACCTTCTTACTATTACTTATACAAGCGCGCCCGACCGTATCTCTATTCACAGCCGCAGGCGTACGTCGCCGCCCCGGAGCCGCGCTACGAGGGACTTCCTCTTGCGTCTCACCGAGTGCGATCAAGCATCGACGAGGGCCCACAGACCGTGGAGGACCTCGTCGAGCAGGGCTACTTCGCGGCGCCAGTGCGCGACGCAGAGACCGCCGTGCTTGGGGATCGACAGGACACCTCCTGGCTCGCGCTGGATGACGTCCTTTCCCAGATCCGGCACCGTCACGACATCTACCGCCAGAACATGCTCGAACTGGAATGGGCCAAGTGCTACGCCTTCAACGATTTGGCCCGCCAGGGCTGGCCTGCTTCCGAAGAACAGCACGCCCTCTACCAGAGGCGCCTGCAGGACCTGCACAGCGAGCAGCGCCTGGAGCGCGTCCGCTTCTGGAGCGATGTCTCGCGTGTGCGACTACTCATTCCACCGTCTGCTCAGCAGTACCTCTCTGCACTGCGTAAGACCCAAATTCTGGGCCTGGATGGGGTTGATCAACCGTGATCCTCCGCGTGCAGGAACTGTGTCGCAAGCTCAAGCCCGTTCTGGGCGACAGGATTGACCGTCTCTGGAAGGTCTACCTGGCCGAGTCTGACGCAGCCGGCCGCGCCGAGATCGAGCAGACCCTCGAGTTGCTGGCCGCCAAGCATCTGGGCAGCAGCTATCAGCCCGACCGTTCGCCGTTCCCGCCGCCGTCGGAGGCGTTCGCGCGCTCTGGCGACATCGTCGTGGGTACGGTCACGTATGGCAATCATGCCCTCTATCCGTTCTTACTCAGGAGTGTTCGCCTGAAGGAACATATTCTCATTGCGGGGCGAAGTGGCTCCGGCAAGACCAATCTCACGTTCGTTCTTATGCACGGCATCATGGCCCGCGGCATCAAGGTCCTGGCGCTGGACTGGAAGCGCGGGTACCGCGACCTGCTGCCACTTCGGTCTGATCTTCTCGTTTACACGGTGGGCCGTGATGTCGCCCCGTTCCGCTTCAACCCCCTCATTCCGCCGCCCGGCTGCGAGCCCAACGTGTGGATCAAGCTGATCGTTGACGTCATGGCTTCCGCCTACTACGGCGGCGAAGGGGTCATCAGTCTCCTCGTTGGCGGTCTCGACCAGCTGTACCGCGACGCCGGCGCTTATAGCGGCCAGCCATCCCGCTGGCCGACCGTGATCGAGCTTCTGAACTGGTTGCGCTCCGTCAGGCTCAGGGGCCGGGCCGCCATGTGGCAGGCCTCCGCCGAACGTATTCTCGTAGCTCTCACGTACGGCGAGTTCAGCTCCGTCGTCAACACGCAGAATAACGCGCCCGTCCGCGAACTCCTGGATCACAACGTGATCTTGGAGATGGACGGGCTCTCCAGCAACTCCGACCGGACGATGTTTTCCGAGGCGCTAACGCTCTACTTATACCGCTACCGCCTGGCCCACGGGCCGCAGGCGCGGCTGACGAATCTCATCGTCATCGAAGAGGCTCACAACCTGCTGCTGCAGAAGGCCCCCGAGGCCCGCGAGTCGGTCCTCGAAAACACCATCCGCATGATCCGACAGTACGGACTGGGCTACGTGTTCGTGGACCAGTCGGCCTCGCTCTTGAGCAAGGTCGCCTTCGCCAACTCCTATGCGACCCTTGCCCTGAGCCAGAAGCTTCGCGGGGATGTCCAGGCCATCGCCGGCGCGATGAACCTCAGTGATGAGCAGCGCGAGGCGTTGACGACGCTGCCCATTGGCACGGCCGTCGTGCGCCTGGCGGATGAGTTTCCTGAACCATTCCTGGTGCGCGTTCCGCGGTGCCTGATCCACGAAGGATCGGTATCCGATGCGCAAGTCAGGGCCCACATGGGACCTTATCTCAGTATTTCCGAGCCGTGCGAGCCTCCGACCGCGCACAGCGAAGCGATCACGCCGATTCCGGTCCCGGATAGGTCTCACAAGAAGAATCCCCACCCACCATCCCCCGGTAACGTACCCGTGGTTGAACCGGAAGGTTCAACTGAGAACGTAGACAACCCACCGCCCTCAGAAGCGCCGGACCTGTCCCGTGAGGCGGTTCGATTCCTTGCGGACATCGCGGCCCAGCCGCTGTCAACCACCGTCTCCCGGTACCAACGTTTGCACCTCTCGCGGCGTAAGGGCAACGCGATTCGTCACGATCTCGCCCAGGCCACCCTGATCGCGGCCGTGGCCATCGCCACGCGGGCCGGCCAGGTCGTCTTGTACGAGCTCACCGACTGGGGCCGTACGGCGTGCCAGCGGCTCGGGCTCGATCCGGGACCTGTGCCCCGCGCGAGCCTCGAACACCGCTTCTGGGTTGACCGCGCCGCGGCGTTCTTCGAGGACCGCGGCTACGACGTGAAACACGAACAGCTCTTGCCTGGCGACGGGGTTATCGACGTTCTCGCCGAGCGCCCCGGCGACCGGATCGCCATCGAAATCGAGACCGGCAAGTCGGACATCGCGGCGAACCTCACCAAGTTGCGGGCCCGCGGCTTCGACCGAATCGTGCTCCTGGCCACGTCGCCCGCCGCGGTTACCGCTTGTCAGCGGGCCATGGCGAGCGCTGTCAGCGACCAGCAGCCGACGATCGAGCTTCGCACATGGCTCGATATATCGTGAATACCAAGGAGAGTGTTCTGAGAATCAGTAAGGCCGCTCGCCTATATCACCGTGGTGGGCGACCCGATCTTCTGCCGCGCCCGGCTCGTAGCCGCTGGACGATGCACCACCGCTCGCGCCCACGGGACGCCGGCCAAACAACTCGTCGAGAATTCGGTAGGCCGTCGCGGTCCTCAGCAGAAGTGCATCCGCATCGATTTGCGCTGCCCGTGAGGCAGCGCGAGTCCACGGTTCAAGACCGTACCCAATCGCGTACGGGTCTTCATGCAACGGCCGCTCATAATCCCAGGGCCCGGCGTACACGTACTGATCGGCGGGCAACCGGCCATACGGACCCAGCAGGGCTCGGACCAATTCGTCAACGCAGCAGTCTGTGACCGCCTGCTGCCTTCCATGTCCGTTCACGCCGCCGCCGCTCACTTGGCGTCACCGCCGGCGTACTTCTTGGCCAGGTCTTGGGCGACTTTTCCGAGCTTCTGCTCGGTACGATCAATGATCCTGAGCAGCTTGTCCGTTTGGGTCTGAAGCCTCTCGGCCGCTTCAAGCAGTTCGTTCACCTTTCCATAGTCATATCGCGCCACGGCCTGCTCGGCGTCCAGCGTCAACTGGCGGATGCGCTTCTCGCTCTCGGCCACGGCCCAGTCGAGGCGTTCCAACCGCTGGTCGAGCTTGAGTTCTTCGTATCGCGCGGCCATCTCCTCCGCCGCCTGCTTGCGTGCCTCCGGCGGCAGCTTGCCGACGAGATGCTTCAGCTCGTCCAGGCGAGCCAGGTGTCCCTTGTGCCAGTGATGAGCCCGCTCACGCAACTGCGCCACGCGCTGCGTCAGCCAGCCCTCGGCGGGCAGGATGCGTCGTAGTTGCGCCAGGATGTTCGGAGCGTCGTCGGGGTGGCGCACAAAAATGTCCGTATGGCGCCGCAAGTCTACGAGAAAGCTGTCGATTTGTTCGCCAACCCGCTCGTCCTTGCGTAGGTCGTGTAAGTCGTGACGGACGTCTGACAGCTCTCGTCCGGCTGACGGTGGAACGAATGACACCGGGTGCCCCGGGCCGCGCAGATGTATGACGAAGAGCACGATGCCGACGACCAGCGCCACGATTGCCAGTGTCTGCACGATCTCGCCGGGCACCGGCCAGTCCGCGCCCAGGATCCACGCGACGAGGATGCTCGCGCCGAACGCGAGCAGGGCCCCGGACCAGGTGCCGCCGGTCTGTCGGATACCTTGGAACATGATCATCGCCAGCAGGATGACCGCGAAACCAATCGCGATTGGCCCAAGGTTGCGAACCGACCAGCCGTGGTCGTACTCCCACCAGGCTAGGCCGCTCGCCAAAGCCAGCCCTACGGCCGCCGACATGGCGATGGCCGGCCGCTGATGACCAAACCGCTGGCCAAGTACGGCGTATGTCAACGCCGTGAAGAATGCGAATGCCAGGATGAAATCGGGCAGCAGCGACTCGAAGAGCCGCCCGATCGCCAGGTCGGAGAAAGGACTGTCAAGCGCCATGGGACCTGTAAAGCGGTCCCACTATATAAGGTTTACGCTTCTGAAGATGGGTCGCCTTCCGAGTTGCCCTGCTCCGCAGCCTCCCTCCGCTGCCGCACGAAGATCACCAGCATACGCCAGCCCTGGTCAGATTCGAAATCCACCCAATGGTGCGGGTTCCACACCTCCCGAAATTGCCCCAGCCGCTCATCGACGAACCACGACCGTCCGTCACAGTCCATGATCGGAAGCATGCGGGGACACGTCCGTTCTGCATCCATTGCTCTCACCTCGGGCCAACCACTCACGCGGCGGTTCGCCCGATTCGTGCGAACCGCCCGGTCTGCCCATCAGCGAGAGTGCGTTTCCACTGGAGCCCTTATACATATATAGATATGTCCTCCTGCTTACTAATTACTTACTACTTTCCAGAGACGACGTTTATAAACCTGCTCACGAACACTAGCATTGGGTCTCGCGAGACCCCTGATCCAGACCCCAGCCGCTCATTTGGTTCTTGCACTGGAAAACTACTCTCTGTGTGCAAAACGAAAGGTATTTATACCCGTGCTTCCACTGAACGCATGTGGAGGTGGTTTTCCTATGGAACCAACAACCGTACGCAGCCGCATGGCCGACCGCATCCAGCACATGGTCAGCCACGCGATCATCAAGGATCGGCGCTTCCTCGACGACGAACAGCTCATCCGCGCCGAGCAACTGGCCGTGTTGGAGGAGATCTTCAACGCCAAGGTCCGCGATGCCGAGATCCAGGAGCTCAGCAGCCACTTCGCCGGCATCCTGCGCGGGGATCATCCGTGCCACCTGGCGATCTGGGGCAAGACGCTCACGCTGACCTACTTCCTGAACCTGCTCACGGAGTTGGCCGCCGGCAAGAACGTGCCGGTGCGCCACGAGCATCTGGACCTGTCGACGCCCCGGCCGTGCTTCCGGGCGCTGAATGACCTCGCCTGCCTTTTCAATGCCAGCAAGCGCTACAAGAAGGGGATCTCACTCGAAGAGCTCATGCTCCGCATCGAGGCACAGCTCGTTGAGTACCGCGGGTACCTGATCCTGTTCATCGACGAGGTTGATAACGTCCGCCGGGACCGCGATGCCTTCCTGACCTTCCTCGTGCGACGCCTGCCGCAGCGCATCAACGCCAAACTCATTCTCGTATTCGTCTCCAACCGCCTGAACTGGCCGGATCATCTCGACCCGCGCGTCAAGTCGTTCCTCAAGCTGAACGAGCTGATCTTCAAGCCCTACGATGCCCTCGACCTGCAGCACATCCTGCGCATTCGCGTCGAGAAAGCCCTGCGACCAGACACCGTTGCACTGGGCGTCATCGAGAAAATCGCCGCCCTGGCCAGCCAGGACCACGGCGATGCCCGGCAGGCCGTCGCCCTGCTCGCCAAGAGTGCCTACCTGGCGGAGAAAGCCGGGACGAACATCGCGCTCGCCACTGTAGACGAGGCAGCCAGTGAACTTGACCGAGATCGCTACCTGGTCCTGTTGCGGTCCGCCCCGGCCCAGCTCCAGGCGGCCATGGCGGCCATTATCGAGGCCGGCCGCCGGGCACGGGGCCAGCCGATCGGGACGGGCGAGGCCTATGACGCGTACGCCCAATTCTGTGAGCGGGCCGGCCTGCGGCACATGACGGGGCGAGCCTTTGGCGACCTTGTCGCCGAGCTCGACATGTATGCCCTCGTCCGCAGCCGCGTGTTGTCCCGCGGGCGCTATGGCCGCACGCGGGAAATCACGCTGGACTTGACGGAAGAGGTCATCGAGAAACTCTATGCCGCCGTCCGCATGAACTTCGACCTCCGCGGTTGAGCGACCCTTCCGCCGGTCGCGTCACAGCACGTCTTCGTGCTCCACCTCCGCCGCCTCGGGCCGCTTCTCGATCATCGCTTCAAACGCCTTCTCCAGCACGTAGATCGCCAGCGGAATCTCGTTTCGCGAAAAGCTCTGTGACGTCTTCCACTGCCCGTTGCGGTCCTTGTAGCGCCGGCCGAGCGTGGCATTGACGATCTGGCGCGGCTGCCCGTTCATGAGCACTTCGTTTTCGAAGAGTGCGCACGTGACTTGCCCCGCGCGAAACTTCTCAATGGGTTGATGCTTATCCATGTTCTCACCTTGGGCCCACCGTCTTACGCGGCGGGCCTCTGCACGACGAGTGATAGAGGCTCGCCGGTGGTGGCTGAACGCTCATACGGATCCAGCAGGTCGTCGAGGATCATCGCTGCGGTTCGCTGAATCCGGTCCAGCGAAGCCAACAGCGTCTTCCGGTCGCCAGCGTAGAGCCGAATGTAATCTGCCGCGGCTCCGTTGGTCTCGAGGCCGATTGCTTGGCAGACCACGAAGGCGACCGCTTCCGCCTCCGTTTCCCGGATCGTCGTCCGCCCGGCCTCCCTGTCCCCGCCGTGCAACCACTCGTGCGTCAGCTCGTGCAGAAGAACGGAGAATTCCTCTGCCGGACGCAGCCCACGCCGCACGGCGATGCGGCCGCCCGCCGACCAGCCTTCAAGCCCTGCCGGTCCATCCACGTACTGCAGCGCAATCCCCCGTTCCGCAATGCCTGCCCTCAGCCGCGTGAGGTACGGGCCGGGCTCGCCGCCCACACGGGCGAACTCCGGCAGCGGCGGCCCATCCGTCTGGCTCACGTCGAACACGTAGGCTGTCCGGAATGCCACCACCCGCTCTGCGCGGCTAGTCTCGTCCTCCCCGCGATATACGACCGGCGCCAAGATGCGGATGCCCCGCTCGCCCTTGCGGACCTGCCGGCCGAGCTTCCGCCAAGCGTTGTACCCGGCCACGCGGGTCGCGTGCGGGCAAGACAGGCTGATCAGAAGCACGTTTCCCAAACTGTACCTGTGGAACCGTGCCATCGCCGAGAGGTACGCCCGTAGCCTTACGCTCTGGCCCGCCTCAAGTTCCTCGACCAAGCGGTCTATCGCGGTCCGCACGAGCCGGACATCGTGAGATTCCGTCATGGACATCACCTCACCACAAGCGGAGCCCGCTGCTCGCTCCCCGACGGTAACTGAACTCACGCAACTCCCGGATGCGTGCCCGCAAGCCTCTGACCCGCAGATACCAGCGGGCGCATCCGTGCTCGGCTTCGTCCGTGAAGCTGTCCAAGTCGATGTCCGGGTTCCGTAGCCGCTCTTGGAGCCGAGTGACAACCGCAGCCGGCAACCGTGCTGAGACTGTGCCGAGCATGATGACCGCCATGCGTAAATCCTCTTCAAGCTTCTCGGCCTTGTAGCGTGCCTTGTCGAACGCCCCACGCAACCGCTGAAAGTCCACGGTCCCGAACGCACCCCAGTCGAGGTTCCCGAACTCGTCAATCGCTGGTCGGATGCCGCCGCGGCAGCTTCGCACCGGCAAAGTCAGAATCGGGCCCCACTCGGCAATCATGACCTGCCGCTCCAACTCCTCCGGGTCGGCCAGTTCCTCGTCCTCCAGGCCCGGCACGCTCCCGTAGCCTGTATCCCGCTCAACCTGCACCGCCACACAGGTTGGCAACCCGTCGAATGCGTCTTCATCTTCGTTATACTTCATCTTCGATGCCTCCGAGTCGAACCGCTCATGCGTCGGTTCGCTCACCGATTAGCGAACCGACCCGACGTTCTCGACCCCGCGGAGGCTGAAACAGCAGACCCCTCGATAAAGCTTTAGGCGAAGCCGACCCGATCCGGGTGGGAAAAGCTTTACGATGAGGGGTCCGCGTTCGTACGCTCCGCGGACCCCTCGATAAAGCTTTATGCGCAAGCAGACCCACCCGGACGGGGAAAGCTTTACGATAAGGGGTCTGCGTAAGCCTCCGCGGATCCTGCCTCTCAGACCGCCCGCCGGCGCCCACCGTGCACCGCCGATGCACTCGTTACTGCCACCCCTGCGTCGCAGCCCGCAGCTGCTCCATGAACATCTCCGCCTCGACCAGCGCCGCGAGTTCCTCCTTTACCAACACCCGTTCATCATCGCCCAGCACCCCGTCCAACTCATACCAAACGAGCAAATCATCCGGCCCGAGCACGTTGCCATGGCCTGCTCCCCAAAATCTGATCCAGGTGTTATGAGAGTCCAGCAACCCGGTAGGAGCTATGCCGGAACGGCATAGCTCCTACCGGGGGAGGCGACTC
>JAGVEP010000074.1 GCA_020058145.1 Phycisphaerae bacterium
CGCATCATCGCGCTGGACCGGGTGTATCGTGAAAGTAGCCGTCGTTGTGCCAGCATAGTGGCCGCCATCGGAGAGGTGCTGGCCGTCCTTGCGCCACTGGTAATCGAGCGGTGGAATCCCGTCGGCGATCACCGACAGGGAAAGCGTGCCGCCCTCTAAGACGGCGCCGCCCGTCGGCCCCGTGGTGATCACGGGGGACAGGCACGTGCCGACGGTCAGCGTCGCCGGGTGACTCGTGGCACTGCCGTAGGCATTCGTGACGATCACGTCGTAGGCGCCGGACTGCTCGGTTTGGGCCGGGAAGATGGTCAGGTTCGCGGTTGTGGTACCGGACACGCCGCCGGCATCAGACAGCGCCACCCCGTCTTTCCGCCATTGATAGGTCAACGGCGGCTGGCCGGTGGCGACGACGCTGAAATCCACCTGGTCGCCGACGATGGCCGCACAGCCCTGCGGATGCCGGCGAATCACCGGTGTCGTGGAGGACGCGGCGAGTGCGAGCCCGAAGTAAACACCGACGCTCAGCGCTTGGAACCCGCCACCCGACGGCGGGTTCATCTCACCATATTCGTTGCCGCCGCCCCACGCGCAAAGGGATCCATCGGCGCGTAGCGCGGCGTCGAAAGTCCCGGCCGCAATCGCGATGAAGTCGTTGCCGGCCGGCGGCGACCCACCCCCCCAGACAACAAGGGACCCATTCCCGCGTTGGGCCAAGCCGTGGCTGTGCCCCGCGGCGATGGCGATAAACCCCCCGCCCGTGGGCGGAGTTGGGCCTGACCCCACCTGCACGATGGAACCATCGGTGCGCAGCGCCAACTTGATTTCCGCCTGTGCATCAAATACATCGCAGTCAATGGCGAGATACGAGCCTGCTGGGGCATCCTGGTTCCTACCCCAGGCGACCAGCCAGCCGTCGCTGTGGAGGGCGAAGCTCGTCCCGTTGCCTGCGGCGATCGCCACGAAGCCGCCACCGCTCGGCGGTTCGCACTCGCCGTGGCCATTGAAGCCCCAGGCGACGATGGAGCCGTCTTGCTTCAGAGCCAAAGCGTGAAAGCCACCGGCAGCTATTGCGATGTAGTCATTCCCGGGCGGTACCAGCGCCACGTTGTACCAGTTGATCCCCCAGCCCTCCAATGACCCGTCGGATCGCAGTGCGAGCCCGAAGAAGGCACCGGCGGAAATGGCCGTGAAATCGTCGCCAGCGGGAGTGCCGCTGACCTCTCCGAACATGTCATCACCCCAGCCGACAATCGTCCCGGCTGAAACGAATGCCGGGAGGCACATACTGGCGATTGCGACCGTAAGCGCGCACGTCCGTCGGCCGGGCGAGAAGTTGGTTGACATAATGGGCCTTCCTCCGGATGGGGCAGCTTGGATCGAAAGCAGCCGGGCGCTCCACCGCGACCGGCCGATGATCGGCGGGGACCCGCGGGTCCCCGCATCCCATCGAGAACCAAGCACATTATGACGCCCGGCCAGGTGTCGCGACAAGAGTGTGCGGATATTGGAGAATGATGTCCGAGTTTGAGCAAACGGCGCTGGGCCGCTATTTCCCGACCAATTCCGCCAATTTGCGCTGCGCATCCGCGCGAATCTTGTCGTGCAAGCTCTGGCCGTGGCTGTCCATCGTGACTACGCACGGGAAATCCACGACGCGGATTTGCCAAAAGGCCTCCGGCACGCCGAAGTCGAGCTTGTGGACCGCAAGCACCTCCTTGACGCTGTCGGCGATCAGCGTCGCCGCACCGCCGATGGCGTGCAAATAGACGGCACCGAACTTCTGGCACGCGGCGAGCGTCTTGTCAGCCATGCCGCCCTTGCCGACCACAGCCCGCAGGCCGAAGTGCTCGATCACCGCGGCTTCGTAGGGCTCCTCGCGAATGCTGGTGGTCGGGCCAGCGGCCACGAACTCATATTTCCCGTCGGGCCGCTTGCGCACGACCGGTCCGCAATGGTAGATCACCCCGCCGGCGAGCCCCGGCTTGAGCACGTCATAAACGGCGCGTTCGCTCTCCGGACACGCGCGGGCAATGAAGCTCTCCTGCATGTACTTATGGGCGGCGTCGCGGCCGGTGAACAGCACGCCGGTGAGCAGCACCTGGTCGCCGATGTGGAGCTTGCGGATGTCAGCTTCGGTAACGGGAATAGTCAGCTTGATTGCCACAGGATCGCTCCATCAAGTGCGGGGTAGAAACGTGGAAACGTACCACCGATTACCGGCGCGCGCCGTTCCCACGTTCCCACTTTCACACGTTCACACCTCAGCGCGGTGCAATCACCGCCATGTTGCCATCTTTGATCGTGATCATCTTCCGCCGATCCGCCCAGCACATGTAGGCGATCGAGACGAAGAACGACGCGGGCACGCGATGGGTCTCGCTCAGTTTTACGGCGAGCACGGTGGTCTGGCCGCCAAAGCCCATCGGGCCGATGCCCAGTTCGTTGATTTCGCGGCAGAGCTGTTTCTCCAGCGCGTCGAGGTCGGCGCCAGGGTTCGTGTCGCCGAGCGGGCGGAAAAGCTGTTCTTTCGCCTTAAGCATGCCGGTCACGCGGTCGCCGCCGATGTTGACCCCGAGGATGCCGGGGGCACAGCCAAATCCCTGGGCCTTGTAAGCGGCGTCGAGGACGGCTTTCCGGACGCCCTTGAGATCGCGGCTGGCCTCGAAGTCCTCCGACGGGATGCTGTACTGGCAGCCGCAGTTCTCCGAGCCGCCGCCTTTGAGCATCAGGCCGGCTTGCAAGTAGGCGTGACCCCATTCCTCGAAGTGGACGGTCGGAAAATCGATCCCGGTGTTGTCGCCGGAGTTCTTGCCCGACAGGGCCGAGACCGCGTTGGGCCGCAGGTACGAACCGCCGGTCGCGAGGCGGACGGCGTCGCGGACCTGCCCGAGCAGCTCGCGCTGGGACCAGCCCACCGGGTGCCAGAGATAAAAGATCGGCGTGCCGGTGTCCTGGCAGATCGGCCGGCCAGTCTGCCGGGACAGGTGCACGTTTTCCAGAATCGTCCGCAGCGCTCCGTGGGCCGCAGAGCCCTCGACCTCGGCTCGGCAAGCCGCCTGCAAAGCGTGCTCGATGTCCGGCGACAGGTCTGTTGACGTCGATTTGATCAGCTCGACCAGTTGTTCGGTGATTTCCGGCATGGCAACCTCGCGGCAGCGCGCGGCGGGCACTGGAAACTGCCGTCCGCCGCAGTGCTATGGGCATTATCGGGCGGCGGGCAGGCAGGTCAACGGGCCGGGGAATCGGTGCGACGGAAGGCGTGGGGCGGGGTCGGCTCAGCGGTGTGTGTCGGCCGTCGCCGAGAATCAGGCAGGCTGGAGGTCGCGGCGTTCGATGCGATCGCGAAACGGTCCGGATTCCAGGGCACAGGTATACGCCTGCCGTCTGCGGACAGTTCTTGGTCCCCGTTCGTATGCGGCGAGCAGGAGCGCGTAGACCGACACGCTCGTGATCTCGCCGGCCTCCGACTCGGATTGCACGGAAAGCCCGTCCAGCCCGAACGTCCGGATCAGCGCGCTAATTCCCTTAACCTGGAATCCGATGGGCCGGTTGTCGATGCCCGATCGATATATTGTCAGGACCTCATCGACGCGGTCGGCCACTACCGCCTCATTAGCCGTTTGACACACGAGGCAGTCCCCGTAGGGGTTATACCACGGCTCGGGCGAAAAAGACGGCCGGTTGCCCAGGATGCCTTCTAGGAAGTGCGCTTCCATATCAGTCCTCGGTATCGGTCTCGCCAGTTTATCGGACAGGTGGCGTCATCGTCCGCCGCAAATTCCGCACGACATTCATAAACGTACATGAGCGGATTGAGGTACACGGCGAACACCTTGTCGGGCGGAAACGGCACCACGACGTCGGCGCGGATGTGCCACTGTTCAGGCCGTGCGGTATAACACCATCCACCTTCATTATACTCGCGTACACCGAAAAATATCCTTTCGACATTCTCAAGTACGAACTTGGCCGCCACCAAGTTCAGGTACTGCACCTGTGCCACCTTGTACAGCCGCTCGGTGTAAGCCCCCGGGAAGATCGCGTCCGCCGTACCCTGCTCCGGATTCTTCGGATCACGCGTTCGGCATACGAAGTTCGCGGCCATTCCGTCCTCCCAGCGAGCATGGCTGAGACGCGACAGGAAGATACCGCCGAATTCCAGCACGATCAAGGCATTGGACGCCGCCCAACCCGACGCCGCTGGAACCTGATCGAACTCGCCGCCGGTCCTCGCCGGTCGCGCGCCACCATTTGACGAGCGGCGGGACCTTGTTCCAACCGCGCGTCCGGCCTGATCCGCCGCCGGGCGGTATACTGCACGCCGATGGATCTTTTTGCTGAGCAGCGGGACGCCGCCCTGCGCCGCGTGCAGCCCCTGGCGGTGCGGATGCGGCCGCGGACGCTGGACGAGTTTGTCGGGCAGGAGCATTTCGCAGGTGCCGGGCAGCTTCTGCGTCGGCTGCTGGAAGCCGATCGCCTGACGAGCGCGATTCTGTATGGTCCGCCGGGTTGCGGCAAGACCACGCTGGCGCAGTTGATCGCGTGGTACACGCGAGCCGCGTTCGTCACGCTGCACGCCGCCGAAGCGGGCGTCAAGGACGTGCGGGCGGTGATGGACACGGCCCGCGAGCGGCTGACTGCCAGCGGGCAGCGGACGATCCTGTTTCTCGACGAGATTCACCGGTTCAACCGAGCGCAACAAGACGTGTTGCTGCGCGACGTGGAAGAGGGCGTGCTGATTCTGATCGGCGCGACGACGGAGAACCCGTTTTTCTCCGTCAATGGCCCGCTCATTTCGCGCAGCCAGGTGTTTGAGTTTCACCCGCTTGCGCCGGCACACCTCGAAACGCTGTTGCGCCGGGCGCTGTCGGACGCGGATCGCGGGCTCGGGGCCACGGCCGCG
>JAGVEP010000275.1 GCA_020058145.1 Phycisphaerae bacterium
CGCTCTTCCGATCTGCTACGCCGGCCTGTGGGGCGTGCAGGATCTTCCCCTCGCGCGCCACGACCGCCATCAGGCGACGATCCGTCGCGTCCACCGGCACGGTCAGGTCGATGGCCCGCGCCAGGGTGGTCTCCGCCAGCTTCAGCAGCCCGTGCCGCGCGTCGTAGAGGTAGAGCGACGCGTCGCGGAAGCCCAAGCGCCGCGGCAGCTCCAGGACGCACTTCCGACAGAGTTCCTTGAGGTCGAGAACGTGAAAGTCGAGCGACCAGCCGGGCAACGCCATCTCCGTGGCCAGCGCCCGCGGTGGCACACCATCCGCGGGAATGAGGTCAACCCCGGCCCAGAGCACATCGAGCACCAGCGCCGGGCACGGCTTGCGCACGCGCAACCCCGGCGGAAGGTCCCGGTGCGCGGCTGGTGACTCCGAATAGAAGTACACCCGGCGATCCCCGCTGGGAACATCTGGCGGCGGGTCCGCATCCAGGTCTATCCAGACCTGTCGCGCCCCCGCCGCACTCGGCGCCGCTTCCGCAGCCGAAGCGCAACGCAAGCCTGCCCCGGGCGGCTGGTGTCGTGCTACGGACGCACGCAGCTCGGGGTCGTCGCTGATCAGCAGTACGTCGGTCGGCGATTCAGGCATAGCGGTTCCGTTTCCGGGCGTACCAGGCTTCTTATCGGGTCTGGCAAACCCGCAACTATAGGCCCCCCGCCCCGGCGTAAGTGCCACCCACGCGCAGTTTCCGTCCGCCCACCGGCAAGAAGCGACCGATAGGACCAGACAGCACGGCGTGCGCCGCACGTCATTGTCGTTCGCAGGATGCGACCGTAGGGCTCAGGATGAGCTTGAGGCGACTACTTGGAGTCGTGGCGGAGCTTGTGGCGGGCCGCTGGCAGGTGCCGCTGGCGCTGGTCGCCATCGCCCTGGGCGGCTTGGCCGGGTATCGCCTGATGCCGCGCCCGCCCAAGGTCGACTTCGACGCCTTGCTGGCGGACGTCACGCTGCTCCAACGTGCCGGTCAGACGACCGCCGCTGCGGACGCCGCCGCCAATCTGATCGATCTCAAGCCGGAATTGCCGGAACTGCAAAGGGCGATCCTGCACGACCGGCTGGCTGACCTGCTGTTCGCCGTCGAACAGGCGGCCCTAGAGCACAATCCAACCAATCTCACGCAGTTCCTCGAGCATTCCGCCGCGGCACGTAAGCTCGGGCAGCCGGCGGCGGCGGACGCTAACGTGCGGGACGCCCAGGCGCAGCAGTGGCTCGGCCACGCCCCCGAGGCCATCGCGGCGCTGCAAGCCGCTCTGCACCAGAACCTGGCCGGGGACCAGCGCCGCGCTGCGGTCTACCAGTTCGTGAAGCTGCTGGAACACAGCTCCAAGACCGGCAGCCAACGGCGGGAGGCCCTGGACCAACTGCTCACGGACACCACGCTGCCGCTGCCCTACGTGTGGTGGGGGCTGCGAACGGCCGTCCAAACCGCGCTCGCCGACAATGATCTGCCCAAGGCCCGGCAGTTCATCGCAGACTACGGCGAGCGGCTCAACCACGCCGATTTGACCGGCTACCTGGAACACCTGCGCGGATGGCTTAGCTTGCGTGAAAACCAGCCGGAAGCAGCCGAGGCGGCCGCACATTGGGTGGACGACTGGCTAGGGCAAGAAGGCCGCGAAAGCAGCGAACTTGACGACCTCGGCTATCTGCCGGCGCTGAACCGCATCTTGCTGGGCGAGGCGCGGTTCGCGCTGCACGATCCGGTTGCGGCCCTGTCCGCGTTCGCCGAAGCGCTCGAACTCCAGCCGGATCCGGAGGTCCGGTTCGCCACGGCGCTTGGTCAGGGCCGCGCCTACGCCGTGCTCGGCGAGCACGCCGCCGCGCGGGCGGCGTTTCGCACCGCGCTGCGCAAGCTCATGGCTGTGCGGGTCCAATTCGATCGCGCGGTAGTGCAATTCCAGCGCACCTTGCTGAATCTCTTCGACGAGCGCCGCGCTGTGGACGACGTGCCCAACGCGGTCGCGTACCTCGCGCTGGCCGGGGCCTTGGAGCCGGACACCATCGACACCCACGCCTCCGTGACGGAGACCCCGCCTTGGGACCTGGACGGCGCGGGCGAAGGTGATCCACTGGCCTGGCAGAACCTCCAACTGGCCACCCACTTTGTCCGTGAGGACGAGCCCCGGCTGGCCTGGCTGTTGTGGTCGGCGGCTGAAACCTACAACCGCACGGGCCGTCCGCTGGAAGTTCGTCGCGCCCTGGAGATCTTCGTCCGGGGCCGTACCGATGACGCGCGCCTCCCGCCTGCGCTCCTGCGGCTGGGGCAGGCGTGCGAGGCTTCGGGCGCCTCGGACCAGGGGCTCGCCTGGTACCAGCGGGTGATTCGGGAATATCCGCGGCTCGGCGAAGCGGCGCGGGCCAAGGTGCTCGCGGCCGCCGCGCTCGTCTCCCTGGGCGAAGAACATTACGCCGAGGCCGAAGAAATCCTGACCGACCTGCTCGTCGGTGGAACGGTGGCTCCGGACGGTCCGCTGTACCGGGACGCGTTATTGAACCTCTGTGAGTTGCTGTTTCACGAAGGCCGCTACGCCGACGCGATCAGCCGGCTCGAGGACTTTCTGCAACTATACCCCCAGGATCCGGAGCGCTTTCGCGGTCAGTTCGCGCTGGCCGACGCTTACCGCCGCAGCGGCTACGCCCTGCGCGACCAGCCGCCGACCGGCGCAGAAGCGCTCGCCGCGCAAGCCACCAGCCGCCAGCGTTTCTGCGACGCCGCCGAGCGCTTTTCGCAACTCTTGAACGATCTGGAGACGGCGGCCGGCGCCGACGAAGCGCTGCAGCTCTATGCCCGGTTGGCCGCGCTGTACCGCGGGGACTGCCTGTTTGAGCTGAACGAACCGGATGCGCTGCTCGCCGCCCTGGCCGCCTACCGCAGCGCCGCGGCCCGTTACGACGGGACCCCCACAGCGCTGACGGCCCGCGTGCAAATTGCCAACGTGCTCCTGCGGCTGGGCGACGTGGCCGAGGCCGCCCGCGCGATTGAAGGCGCACGCTGGCTGCTGCGCAGTGTCCCGACCGAGGTCTGCACGCCGTTCAATGGCGGCGCGCATGACCACTGGGAACAGTTTCTCGCGACCGTTGCGTCCGCCGACTTGTTCGCGGCCGCCTTTGACGAGTCGGACAGTCGGGAGCCGGGACGTGCCGCCCTGCTGCGCACCGCACTGACCCGCGCCGGCTCCGAGGAGCGTTAGCATGAACGCGTTTACCGTCCCATCGGACCCCAACCGCCTGGTCACCCTGCTCACGGAGCAACGCGACCTGTACCAGCAACTCCGCACGCTCAGCGACCGGCAGCGGACCCTGATCTCGAGCAATCAGCCGGATACGCTGCTCGAACTGCTGACGCGCCGGCGGCAAATCGTCGCCGCCCTGGCAGAACTGAACGAGCGGCTGGGGCCGTACCGGCGGCACTGGGACGAGATGTACACCGCCCTCCCGGAAACACACCGCGCCCAGGCCTCCGGCTTGCTCCAAGAGGTCAACGGCCTGCTGCGGGTGATCCTCAAGACCGACCAGGAAGATGGTGCCTTGCTGGCGGCCCGGAAACAGGCCGTGGGCAGCGAAATCCGCGGCCTTACCGACGGACGGACAGCCAACGCCGCCTACGCCGCCCAGGTGGCCCCGGCCCACAGCACCGCCAGCAGCCCGCTGTCCGGTTAGCCGCAACTTACCGTGCCGGGTACGCCGGCAACCGCCCGTGGCGAAACTCCGCCACACCAGACAAACATGAGCACGGATGCTGAACACATGACCCCCCCGCAGGCGCAGACCGACGACAACCTGGCCGCGGTGCTGCACGCCTACGTCGAGGCCGCCGCCCGGCTGCAACAGACGCACGCCGCGCTCCAGCACGAGGTCGTGCGGCTGCGCGAGGAACTGGCCAGCAAGGACCGCGAGCTCGAAACCCGCCGCCGCCTC
>JAGVEP010000363.1 GCA_020058145.1 Phycisphaerae bacterium
CGGCGGCCTGGCGCTCTACGACCTGAGCACCAGCTTCTACACCGGCACGCACTGCCCGCCGGCGAAGTTTGGCCACGACCGCGACGGAAAGACCGGTTAATCCCCCTGCGGGGTTCGGGCCAAACGGGTTCGACGGGCGAGACGCCCATCCCACCCACGGCTCGCTCAACGCTAGCCCAGGCCGGGAGTTCGTCGGCGGTGACGCCGGCGACTGGGGCGACGACAAGCCTCGGCGTCGCGCCTTAAGTAGGCGCGCGGTGAAAAGCTCAACGGCGAAAGGCGGGAAACCGCTTCTGGGTAAATCCGATCGGAGACGGTGCCGAACTGCGTTAGAACGACCTTCGCTGAGGGTAAGGGGATCTTCTAGATTCGTACCCCGAAATCGTTCGCTATCGGGCGAACGGAAACATGCCAATCGGCGGAAGCCGGCGGGCGATCAGCGCTTGTGAACGCAACGTGCGGGAGAGACGCGCGCGACGTTTCCAGGTCCAGCGACGTGACCGATCAGACGGAGACTGGTTCTAACCGGGGAAGGGCTCTGGCGGCCGGGGTGATGCCCGGTGCCCGCGACAGTCGCGCGGGTGCTTGAAAAGCCGGAGTCTGGGAGCGGGGCCTGAGTAGGAGCCGCCGGAAGGCGGGCGGCCAAGCGGCAAGGCAGTCGCGAGGCCGTTCGAGTGCTACGGGTGGTGCCGGGCACAGATCGACGACGAAAGGGCTGACGAGCATTTTCCCATGGTTGCAGACGTGTCGGTGCGGCGCCGGGGCAGGCAGGATCTGCCCCGGCACGTGCCGATTTGTCGGAAGACAGCTTGCGCGGCCAAACGAGGACCGTCGGGAGACGGCCGTCCTTTGGCAGCGGAATGACGATGCGCCGGCGTGGTGTACGCGCCGACGCATCCTCGGTTTTGTGCCGCTACCGCTATGAATTGGGCAACTGCAATGATCTGAATCTAGCCGCATGGTGCGGACGCATGCTGGTCGCGATGGCACGGTGCGACGGCGTGGCGTTCTCAGCAACAGTACGGCTGGGTTCGGCAAAGTGGGGTGCCCAAGCACGGCGGATACGCGGCGAGGATCTGAGAAAGGAGGCGCCGTTCTGCTCGCCGGGTCGGTTTCACGGCCGATCCGTGGCCCGGCGGGCGCGAGGGCTTGGAATCGAGCGAAAGGAGCTGTGCTTCATGGGTTGGTGGCAGACGGCGAGCGGCGGGGTCATTGGCGACGGTCCGGCGAACATCATCGACGGTTTCGATGAGGGCTGGACCGAGCCGAGCCAGATTCCCGTCGCCGTGCGAGCGGAGATCGCAGCCTGCTACCGAGAGGATTTGGGCCGCGAGCCGTCCGACCAGGAGTTTGAGGAACTACTCATCTTCTGCCGGGATGCGAGCGGCGACGGTTGAAGCTCGAAGGAAGGAGGTCAACGAGGCTTTCCGGGTTGTGCCAGAACTTGATGGAGGGGAGCATGGAGTATCGGTGCGTGGCAACGTCCGTGGAGGGGTTCGTCCAGCAGCTCGCGGTCGCGTACGTGACGCACGGCTACTGGTTCTACGTCATGGGGCAGATACCCAAGGACAAGGACCCGGCGGCGGTGGACCGGAAGCTGATCGCACGCTACGGGATCGCGATTTCCAAGTGGTCGCGGGCACGGCGGAAGCGGCAGGGGCTCGCGAACATGCAGTACCTGCGGCACGAGCGAACGTTCGTTCTGCTCGCGACGAAGGGCCGGCACGAGTTCTTCGAGCGCGAGCGGGGAGCGATCTGCGACAGCCGCCGCGTGCCGATCAAGTTCGCCGGCTACAGCATCGGCTGCCGCAAGGGGCGGGACGGTCGGTGGCATGCGTCCGTTCGCATTTCGGGCGAGCGGTACCTGGAGCTCCGGGACGGCATTCTGGCTCTGGCTCATCGACGGGAGTCAGCCGTCGTGGGTGAGAGGATTCGCAGGCTACCATTCGCGCGGTTCGCACCTTTGCGTCGTCAACTGCTCTGTCTTCTCCGTGCGGTTAACCGGTTGAGAGACGTCGCCGGATTGGACCGTCTGCATCACACGGAAATCGGACTGAACAGATTCATTGTCGCTCAGTTCGATTCTTGATCCGATGGAATTGCCGAAGACCGAAAGACCGACAAATTAATTGTTGCCACATAACTCAGGCGGTGACAGTCGGTTACGGCCGCGTTATGGCATGTGCGATACGCTAGTAGAGCTTCACGCGGACGGAGTTACTTGACCATTGCCACTTCGACGCTATGATGCGCAAGTATGATGCGTGCGATACGCGACGAATCGATTGATCCCGCGTTTCAAGGCCGGATTCGGCGGTTGCGCGAGAAGCTGGGCTTGACGCAAGTCCAGCTCGCGCAAGCCCTCGGCGTTTCGTTCGCCTCCGTGAACCGATGGGAGAACGGCCAAGCAAAGCCGGGCTCGCTCGCTTGGCAGCAACTGTTGCGTCTTGAAACTGATGGCTTGGCAGGGGCACGACGGGCGACCGACGGCCCTGATCGCGACTTGGACACCACCGCCGCAGCAACCAGGACTGACTTTCTCGCGTCCGCCGACCGTGTCCGCCTCATCGCCGAAGCCGAACGACTGTCTTTCGGGCACCTCTTCAATCCGACTTTCGCGACCGAGGTATCGCTCATCGATCCGCTGCCGCATCAGCGTATCGCCGTGTACGAGCACATGTTGACGCAGCCGCGATTGCGATTTCTGCTCGCCGACGACGCCGGTGCCGGTAAGACGATCATGGCCGGCCTGTACATCCGCGAGATGCTCGCGCGCCGGCTCATTCGACGTGTCCTGGTCGTGCCGCCCGCTGGACTGGTCGGCAACTGGGAGCGGGAACTACGCACGCTGTTCAGCCTGGACTTCCGCATCATCTGGGGAAGCGACGCGCGGCAGGAGAACCCGTTCGCCGGCGCCGGAGGCGATTTGTTAATTTGCAGCGTTGACACCTTGGGCGGCGAGCGGGTGTTCAGTCGGCTGCAAGAGTCCGCGGTCGAGCCGTACGACCTGGTCATTTTCGATGAGGCACACAAGCTCTCGGCGGACCGCGAGGCTGATCTCTCGGTGAGACGCACGGACCGGTACAAGCTCGCAGAATCGTTGGCAGGAATTCAAAGTGGCGACCCGCGGTGGTCGCTGCCGTGGGCCGCACAGCACCTGTTGCTGCTCACGGCCACACCGCACATGGGGAAGGACTTTCCCTATTACTGCCTGTGGCGTCTGCTCGAACCGGAGGTCTTACCGACGCTCGACGCATTCAACGCCTATCCCAAAGACGCACGTGCTCGGCACTTCATCCGGCGAACCAAAGAAGAGATGGTTCATCTGGACGGCAAACCGTTGTATCCCACGCGGGAATCGAACACGCTCAGCTTCGACCTTACGCAGGGCGGGGTCAGCGAGCAGGCACTGTATGACCAGACCACCGCGTACATGACTGCCTTCTACAACCGGGCTCAGATTCTGAACCGGTCCGCCGCGCGTCTGGCCATGAGCGTGTTTCAGAGACGGTTGACCAGCTCGACGTACGCGCTCATGAAGTCGTTCGGGCGGCGGCTGGAGCGTTTGGATCACTTCCTCGTCGAGTTGCGGGCGGGCCGTGTGACACCGGAACAAATGCTCGCGGCCCAGCGGCGTCTGGACGAGCTGGAAGATCCGTTCGACAGCACGACGGCTGACGACGACGCGACCGACGACGGACAGGAGCGGCACGAGCTGGCTGAGGACAAGCTCCTGCAAACGATCGTGTACACGTCCCTCGGAGAGCTCGAAGCGGAACGCGCAGAGGTCGAACGATTGCTCGGTCTCGCCGAGGCCGTCCTGGGCACCGGGCGCGAGTCGAAATTCGAGAAGCTGCGTGAAGTGCTCACCGACCCACAATCCCGCGACGAGAAGCTCATCGTGTTTACCGAGCACCGGGACACGCTGGCATGGCTTGGGCAACGGCTGGAGGCTCTAGGGTTTACAGACAAGATTGCATTCCTGCATGGGGGGATGGACTACAAAGAACGCGAACGACAGGTCGAGCAATTTCGGAAGCCCGATGGCGCCCAGTACCTCGTGGCGACGGATGCGGCCGGCGAAGGCATCAATCTGCAATTCTGCTGGCTGATGGTGAACTACGACATCCCGTGGAACCCCGCCCGCCTCGAACAGCGGATGGGCCGCATTCACCGTTACAAGCAGGAGCACGATCCCGTCATCATCGTGAATCTCGTCGCTGGAAAAACGCGAGAAGGCCGCGTGCAGGCGACGCAGCTTCGCAAGCTGGAGGCCATGCGACGGGAACTCGGGTCCGACAAGGTGTTCGATGTAATCGGCCGAACCTACGAGAATGTCTCTATGACGGCGCTGATGGCACAGTGCCTCACCGAGGAGGGGGCGTCGGACGCCGAAAGGCGAATCGAAGGCACGCTGACAAAAGAACAAATTGAGGCGCTTGAGGCCCGCGAGAAGCGGCTGTTCGGCGACGGCGGCGATGTGAAGAGCGAACTCCCGCGACTACGCGATCAGATGCAGATGGATACTTTCCGCCGGCTCCTCCCTGGATACGTGCGTCAATTCGTTCAGGGCGCGGCCGCCGAGTTGGACCTGACCATTGATGGTGACCTGGACGGTTTCTTTGCTTTACGGCCGGGGCGAAAGGCGGGACTCGATCTGCTGTGGTCCGTCCTGGAGACGTACCCCGAGCAATCGCGGGAGCAATTGACGATTCATCGGCCGAAAGAGAAGAACGAGGCGATTTTCCTTCATCCGGGTGAGCCTGTCTTCGAACGGTTGCGCGCGGTCGTGCTGGATCGTTTCGCTGCGGACGCTCGACGGGGTGCCGTCTTCATTGATCCAACCGCGGAGCGGTCGTACATCTTTCACCTTCTCGAAATCAGCGTGGTCGCCCGCGCCTCCACCCCCGATGGTGCGGCCGGTGACGGAGAATTGCTTGAGTGTCGGCTGGTGGGCGTGAAGGACGAAGCCGGGCTGATTGAGGAATGTCCCGTCGAGTACCTACTGCTTCTTCGCGGAAGCGACCGCTTCCCTCCGGAATTTGCTCGCGTAGCAATGGCCGCTGAGGAATCGATCATCCGCGCGACACAGCACGCGGAGGAAAAAGTGGCGGCGCCGCTTGCCGCTGCCCGGCAACGCACGCTTCTGGACTCGCTGGCCGAGCGCGAGGAGTTCCTCATTCGAGGATACAACTCGCACGATGCGGAGTTGGCCAGTCAACGGGCGCGTCTGACCGACCGTGCCCGGGCCGGCGATGCCCGGGCGCGCAAGGCGGTGGATGGCATCAAGGAGCAACAGCGCACGCTCGCCGAGCGCCGCGATGCGGCCGTGGCCGCGTTGCGAGCCGAGCCGGCGGCAATCGCGCCGGGGGAAATTAGATTCCTGGCGCATGCACTGGTCGTGCCGTCGAGCGACCCGGAAGACCGTAAGCGTCACGACGCTGAGGTCGAAGGCGTTGCGATGCAGGTGGCTGCGGCGTACGAGGAGGCGCTCGGCGCCACGGTTCGCGACGTATCGACGCCTGCAAAGGCGCGTGCGGCCGGTTTGTCGGGCAACCCCGGTTTTGATTTGCTCGCGATCTACCCGGCAGGTGACCGTCGTGCAATCGAAGTGAAGGGGCGTGCGGTCATCGGCGACGTGGAAATAACCGAGAATGAGTGGGCCAAGGCCTGCAATCTCCGTGACGGCTACTGGCTCTATGTCGTGTTCAACTGTGCGTCGCAGCATCCGCAGGTCACGCGGGTGCGCGATCCGTTCGGAAAACTGCTGTTCCGTGCCAAGGGCGGCGTCGTGATCGACGAAAACGCGATCTTCGCCGCAGCGGACAGCAGGGAAGATCGTGATGTCGTTGACCTGCGGCTCCCTGAGCACCTGGCGGCGGTTTTCTGGGATTACGACATTACCTCGCTGCGGTGGCCTCGGGATCGGGATTTGATCATCGGTCGAGTACTCGCCACCGGTGGAGACGCGGCCGTCGATTGGTTACGCCGGCGTACTTCAGAAACGGAATTGGCGGACTGGCTCACGCTGCATGTGGGCGGAGGCTTGGAACGTCGCCAACTGCGGTATTGGCAAGGGATGCTGGGGCTCGCCGAGAGCCAAGTTGCTGATTGGATCGACAAGGCCGAGGCCGGCCCGTGGGGCCGGAGGTAGTGATGTACTCGTATCATGAGGCCGTTTTGGCCGCGCCGCAGCAAACGCTTCTCCGCACGCTGGGCCCCTTCGCAACGCAGACGCGGCACTACCTCGCCGGCGGCACAGCCGTGGCGCTGCGGCTCGGGCATCGCGAGTCAATCGACTTCGATTTCTTCAGCGCCAACCCCGCGGTACATGGAGGCGCGCTGCAAGAGCGGCTCCGCGAAGTCGTACTGGACCTGGAAACCACCGATGTTTCCGAGGGCACGTTCAACGGCGTCGCCAACGGCGTCAAGGTATCGTTCTTCCGCTATCGCTACCCCCTGCTTGAGCCCGCAGAACGCTGGTGTGAGTACGACGTCGACGTCCTCGGGCTGCGTGATCTCGCGGCCATGAAGCTCGCGGCCATCGCGCAGCGCGGCCTCAAGAAGGACTTTCTGGACATACACGCCATGTTGCGCCACGGCCTCGCATTGCCCGACATGTTCGATTGGTATTGCAAGAAGTTTGACGTTCGCGAGTTGATGCCGGTCCGCCGCGGACTGTTGTATTTTGATGATGCGGAGAGTCAGCCCATGCCCAGGATGCTCCGGCCCGTCGAATGGTCAAGCCTAAAGAACGCAATCCGAATCGCCGTACGCCAGGCCGGAGAAACGAAATGACCGACAAACGCCTTATCGAAGTCGCCTTTCCGCTCAAGCAGACCTCGCTGGATTCTGTCCATGAGAAGAACGTTCGGCACGGTCATATTTCGACGTTGCACATCTGGCCGGCGCGGCGGCCGTTGGCGGCTTGTCGGGCGGCGTTGATTGCGACGCTGCTGCCCGATCCGGGGACGCCGGAGTTGCGTAAGGCGCTGTGCGAGAAAATCGGCGGCAAGATCGTGAAGGTCGTCAAGCGCAAGAAGCTGCCCAGCGGCAAGGTCGAAGACAAGGTGGTCGAGGAAACCGTCGGCGGCATCTTGCACTGGGGCCGCGAGACGGAAAACAAGGCCGACGTGGATTGGTTCCGCGAGGAAATCCGCAAGGCCTACGGGAGCCGGGCGCCGAAGGTGCTCGACCCGTTCGCCGGCGGCGGAGCCATTCCGCTGGAGGCGATGCGGCTGGGCTGCGAGGTCACGGCCATCGACATCAACCCGGTCGCGTGGTTCATCCTCAAGTGTACGCTCGAATACCCGCAGAAGTTGGCCGGCCAGAAGCGGCGGCTGCCGGACTTCGCCCTGCGCGACGCGGAGTTCATGGGGGAGTTCTTCAAGGCCCATGGGTTCAAGAAGGCGCAGATTCGCACGTTTTTGAATGATCTCGATTTGACGGACACGGATTTCTCGCCGCCGCTGCCGGGCATGACGGGGCAGAACGTCGATTCATCGTTTCTTGAGGCGGACCTGGCCTGGCACGTGCGGGCGTGGGGCCGCTGGGTGCTGGCCGGAGCGCGGAAGGAGTTGGCCTGCTTCTATCCGACGTACGCCGATTTTCAGCCGCTGGATAAGAAAGACGACACGGAGACGCGGGGGGTGGGAGACGACACGGAGACGCGGAGACACGGAGACACGGAGACAGGCACTTCACCGCGTCACCGCGTCGCCGAGTCACCGCGTCTTGTTCCGTTGAAAGAGGACGGCACGGCGGATATCGACGCGCTGAATGAGGAGGTGCTGAAAGCGGCCTTCGCCAAGGACAAAAAGTTCTGGGGCAAAGACCCGGACAGCAAGAAGCACCGGAAGGAACAGACGGAGGCGTTCTTCAAGAACAAGAGCAACCCACGCTGGGTCGCCAAGCCCACGGTCGCGTACCTGTGGGCGCGCACGGTGCGGTGCAAGAACTGCCGGGCGGTCGTCCCCCTGCTCAAAACGCGCTGGCTGGCCAAGAAGGACAACAAGCGCGTGGTCCTGACGATGGAGGTCGTTGCCGACGCGGAGACACGGGGACGCGGCGACGCGGCGACTGACGATTCCCCGCGTCACCCCGTCTCCGCGTCTCCGGGTCAGCCCGACCGCAAGGTCGCCTTCGGCGTGGAGAGCAACGTCCCCGCGACCGGCGGAAACAACGCGCAAAAGCGCGAGCACGATCGCAAGGTCGGCGCGGGGACGATGAGCCGGGCCGGGGCGTGGTGTCCGTGCTGCGGCAAGGCCGGCACGGTCGCGATGGAGATGGAGGACATCCGTCAGGAAGGGGTCAACGGTCGGCTGGGCGCGCTGATGACGGCCGTGGTGGTCGATGGGCCGGATGGCAAGGAGTATCGGCTGCCGACGGCGGAGGAACTGCGGATTGTGGAAGCGGCGTCTCGCCGCTTCTCTGGGGTTGAAGATGAAGAAACGCGGCGAGACGCCGCGTCTACCATCACGGAGGAAACCATCCAACGCGTGTTCGCCGATGTGCCGTTCGGCGTGCCGGACGAGCCGACGCCCAAGGGCGGCGGCAGCGGTGCGGGTCGGGCCTTCAGCGTGCAGGGCTACGGCATGATGCGCTGGCGCGATCTGTTCACGCCGCGGCAATTGATGGCGCTGGGGACGTTCGTGAAGGCGACGCGGGCGGCGCGGGCGATCATGGCGGGAACGCCTGCCTGTGCGTCGCACGCAGACAGGGCCCCCGGAGGTCCGGGGAGCGTTCCGGGGGGTCCGGGGACGGCTCCGGGAAGGGGGACTGACGCGGAGACACGGGGACGCGGAGACGCGGGGAGTGAATCGCTCGCCGTGTCACCGAGTCACCGAGTCCCCGCGTCATCACCGGCCCCCGCTGTGGCGGGGATGCCCGGCCTGCCTGCGCCCGCTGGCGGGCAGGCAGGCGGAGCAGCGGCGACGTACCCGGCGGAGTGGGTGGAGGCGATGGGGGCGTATCTGTCGATTCCCATTGACAAGGTGGCGGCCTTCAACTGCACCGTGACGCGCTGGTTCTCGCACCGCGAGGGCATGTGCCCCGTCTTTTCCGGCTACCGCCTTGAGATCGTGTGGGACCACGGCGAGATCAACCCACTGTCCGAGAGCACCGGCGCCTATGGCGAAGTATTCGATTGGCTCGGGAGGTGCATCGACGGACTGCTTGGCGCACTCCGGTGTCAACTGGCGCAGATTGGTCTTGGCTCTGCGGCGTCCATAACGGCCGTCGAACCCTTCGACCTTGTATTCACAGATCCGCCGTACTATGACGCCATTCCCTACTCCGACCTGATGGACTTCTTCTACATCTGGCTGCGTCGTTCGCTGGCGGGTATGCCGCCGGCATTCATCGCGGCGTTTAGAGAGCCGCTGGCCCCGAAGTGGGACCATCAGGCGAACGACGGCGAACTAATTGACGATTGCAGCCGCCACAACAACGATGCAGCCAAGAGCAAACAGATCTACGAGGATGGCATGGCCCGCGTCTTTCAGCAGTGCGCTACTGTGCTGAAGCCCGAGGGGCGGCTGGTGATCGTCTTCGCCAACAAACAGCCCGACGCCTGGGAGACGCTGGTCTCCGCGATCGTCCGCGCGGGCTTCATCGTGGACGGCTCGTGGCCTATTCAAACCGAGATGGGGAAGCGCACTCGCGCGATCGCCTCCGCCGCGCTGGCCTCGTCAGTCTGGCTGGTGTGCAAGAAGCGCGTCGAGACGGCGCGGCCGGGCTGGGACAACACGGTGCTCGGCGAAATGCGCTCGCGCATCGGCGAGCAGCTTCGCGCGTTCTGGGACGCGGGCATTCGCGGGCCGGACTTCGTCTGGGCTGCCACTGGCCCAGCGATGGAATCGTACAGCAAGCATCCGTTCGTCAAGAAGGCCGACCGGCCGGGCGAGACGATGAGCGTGTCGGAGTTCCTGCGGGCGGTGCGCCGGATCGTCGTCGATTTCGTCGTCGGCCGCGTTCTTACGGGCGGAGACCATGGGGCGGACAGTGGAGGACGCGGGGACGCGGAGACGCAGGGACACGGAGAAGTCGCCGCGTCGCCGAGTCACCGTGTCTCCGCGTCTGATTTCAGCATCGTCAACAGCCTCGACGACGTGACCACCTACTACCTGCTACACCGGCATGACTTCGGCATGGAAGATGCGCCGGCCGGGGCGTGCATCCTGTACGCCGTGTCGTGCAACCTGTCGGAGAGCGACCTGGCTGACAAGTACGACCTGCTGGTGCGGTCGGGCGGGATCGAACGGGACGAAAATGAAGACACCGGCGGGGACGCCGGTGCCACAGACGCGGAAGGCGAGGCGGAGGAGGGCAGCGGCAGCACGTTCAAGCTGAAGGCCTGGAAGCAGCGCAAGCGGCCGGGGATGGGGGGAGACGCGCTGACGCGGGGACGCGGGGACGCGGAGATTGATCGTTCGCCGCGTCTCCCATTCTCCGAGTCTCCGCGTCAGGGGGCGGCAACGCCGCCCAAAGTGGTGCCGCTGATCGACCAGGTACACCGGCTGATGCGCCTGTGGAAGGCCGGCGACCAAGTGAAGGTGGACCAGTATCTTGAGGACCGCGGCCTGCGGCGGAGCGAACTGTTCAAGCAGCTCTTGCAGGCGCTGATCGAGCTTTCGCCGGAAGGCAGCGAAGAGCGGAGCGTGCTGGAGAGCATCAGCAATCACGTGCAGGCGCGGGGAGTGACGCGGAAGGAAGAGCCGCGGCTGCCGTACGTCGAGATCGTGGAAGCGGAGCAGGAGTAGGGCGAGGACGCGGTGACAAGGGGACGCGGGGACGCGGAGACGCTAATCTCCCCGCGTCGCCGCGTCGCCGAGTCTCCGCGTCAGCGTCGGCTTTGCGACATAGGCACGGGACACGGAGACGCGGGGACACGGAGACGAGAATCTCTCCGCGTCGCCGAGTCTCCGAGTCCCCGGGTCGATTCAGGGAAACGGAGACGCGGAGATGGCGAACATACGGTCGTTCAAGGAGTTGCGTGTGTGGCATAACGCAATGGACGCCGCCATGCGCGTCTTCGAGTTGACCAAGAGGTTTCCCACCGAGGAGCGGTACTCGTTGACGGACCAATTCCGGCGCGCATCGCGCTCGGTTGCCGCCAACATCGCGGAGGCGTGGCGCAAGCGGCGGTACGCCGGCGCGTTCGTAAGCAAGCTGAGCGACGCGGAAGGCGAAGCGGCCGAGTGCCAAACGTGGACGGAACTGGCGTTGCGCTGCGGCTATCTTGCTCCCAAGGACGCTACGGCGCTTGATGGCACTTTTGATCAGATTCTGGGCCAGTTGGTGTGCATGATCGATCGGCCGGAAGATTGGGCCGTCGGCGCAAGCCGGAATGGGACGGTCGCCGCGTCACCGCGTCGCCGTGTCTCTGCGTCAGTTGGGCGACAAAAGGACGCGGAGAGGCGGGGACAAGAGGACGGGCACGGGTAAGATGAGCATCGAAAGCGAGGTGTGCGATGGACTGGCGAACGCGCATCGTGGTTGACCCGGCGGTTCTGGTTGGCAAGCCGGTGATCAAGGGCACGCGGATCAGCGTGGAATTGGTGGTTGATCTGCTGGGCCGTGGGTACACGGTCGAGCAAGTGATTCAGCAGTATCCGCACGTGACGGCGGAGGACGTGCAAGCGTGTCTGGCGTATGCGAGCGAGGTGCTCCGGTCGGAAAAGGTGTACGCGCTGCCGGCCTGATGGGAGGTGGCTCATGCGGTTTCTGGCCAACGAGAACTTTCCCGGGCCGGTCGTGCAGGCGCTTCGCGAGCGCGGTGACGATGTTGCCTGGGTGGCGGATGATATGCGCGCCGCCCGCGACGAAGAGGTATTGGCCCGGGCGCAGGCAGAAGGCCGCATTGTCGTGACGTTCGACAAGGATTTTGGCGAGCTGGCGTTCAAGGCGGGGCTGCCGGCTTCGTGCGGCGTAGTGCTGTTTCGGCTGACCGGCAGTAGTCCGAATCAGGACAACGCCCGGGCGCTGGCGGCGCTGACGAGCCGTCAGGACTGGGCTGGCCACTTCGCGGTGGTTCAAGATGATCGGATTCGCATTCGGCTGTTGCCGGGTGTGCAGGAAAAGGCATAGGCGAGACATGGCCAAGCTGGCGTGGAACCCGTGGCATCAAGTGGTCAAGCTCCGCGAGGACGTGCGGACCGGCGAGCTGGCGCTGAACGAGTTTGCGGCCGACCTGTTTGACGTTGCTTTGCGCAGCGGCAAGCGACGCATCTATGAAGATCCGCGCGAGTTTTTCGCGCTGACGTACCCGACGACGAATCTGCGCGACCTGGCGAAGGACGTGTGCTTGCGGCTCGCCGGCAAGAATCAGAAGGCGATTCGGCAGCTCGAATTGACGTATGGCGGCGGCAAGACGCACACGCTCATCACGCTGTATCACTTGGTCAACGACCCGGCCAAGTTACCGGATTTGCCGAGCGTGCGGGAATTTCAGGCGCATATCGGCATCACGCCGCCCAAGGCGCGTGCGGCCCTCCTGCCGTTCGACAAGCTGGATGTCGAAAAGGGCATGGAGGTGCTCGATCCGGCGGGCAAGAAGCGGTGGCTGCGACAGCCTTGGAGCGTGCTGGCGTGGCAGATTGCCGGCAGCGCTGGCCTGAAGCTGCTGCACCCAGACGACAAGGACGAGGAACGCGACTCTGCGCCAGCGGAGCCGCTGATGGTCGATTTGCTGAGTCTGCCGGAGAAGGAGGGACTCGGTACGCTCGTCCTGATCGACGAAGTGCTGATGTACGCCCGCGAGAAGGTCGGATTGGACCCCGTGTGGCGCGATCGGCTGGTCAACTTCTTCCAGTACCTGACGCAAGCGGCGACGAAGGTGGACCGGTGCTGCATCGTCGCGTCGCTGCTGGCGACGGACCCGAAAAAGAGCGACGAGCTGGGCAAGGCGATCCAGGACGAGCTGTACGCGATTTTTCGCCGCGAGCGCGAGGAGGGCGTGCAGCCGGTACTCAAAGAGGACGTGGCCGAGGTGCTTCGGCGGCGATTCTTCACGCCGGAGTCAATCCAAGACAAGGAGGCCTTCCGGCAGGCCGTCTTTGCGGCCATGAAGGGCATCATCGAGCTGGATGAGGAGTCGAAGAAGGCCCAAAAGAAGGCTGAAGAGCGATTCATCGCGAGCTATCCGTTCCATCCTGATCTGACCGACGTGCTCTACTCAAAGTGGACGCAGCTTGAAGGCTTCCAACGTACGCGCGGCATCCTGCGGACGTTCGCCCTCGCGCTGCGTGACGCGGAGAAGTGGGATGAGTCGCCTTTGGTCGGGCCGAATGTGTTCCTGCACGAGCGCGACAAGGATGGAATCTCGGAAGCTGCGCGCGAACTGACGAGCGTGGCGACCGCGGAGGTTTATGAAGGGAAGCGACAGGAATGGACGGCGATTCTCCAAAGCGAACTGGCGAAAGCGCGTGAGATTCAGGGCGACTACACGGGGCTAAGGCACCGCGAAATTGAGCAAGCCGTTTTTGCGACATTCCTGCATTCGCAGCCGATCCATATCGGTGCGAAAGCGGCGCTGCGGGATCTCCTGGTGTTGATTGGTGCGACACGACCCGACAAGATTGAGCTGGAGAAGGCGCTGCGGCAGTGGTTCGACCGCTCGTGGTTCCTGGACGAATCGGCTGATGCGGAGGTAAAGCCGGCCAACGGGACGAAGCCGTTGCCGGTCTCGTGGCGGCTCGGCTCCAAGCCCAACTTGCGACAGATGCACGCCGATGCGTGTACGCGCGTGCCTGATGAGCTGGTCGAGATGCGACTCATCGAGGACATCCGCAAGCTCAAGAGCCTAACGGCCGGAGCTTCTGCTGCGGGCGCCAAGGTGCATTTGTTGCCGGACAAGCCGGCACAGGTCGAAGACGACGGCAATTTCCACTATGCGGTGCTGGGACCGAACTTCGCGTGCGAGTCGGGCAAACCGGCAGCGGCGCGGCAGTTCATCGAGGAGACGACGAACGCGGAACGGCCGCGCAAAGAGCGGAACGCGGTTGTCCTGGCCGTGCCCTCACGTGACGGTCTCGTCGGCGTGAAGACAGCTATTAGAGAGTACCTCGGCTGGGAGACGGTTCGCGACACGCTCAAGCGACAGGGTCAGGAACTCGACCCGATACGACAGGCGATGTTGCAGGGGTACATCGACGCATCCAACAAGCGCATTCCCGGAACGCTTCAACAAGCGTATTGCATCGTCGTGACCGTGAACGAGAAGGACGAGGTCCAGGCCTTCAAAGTTCAGGTCGGCGACGATCCGTTGTTTCAGACCATCAAGAACGACAAGCGGTCGCGGATTCAGGATACGGCGATCAGCGCGGATGCGATCTTGCCGGGCGGCCCGTACGACCTGTGGCGCGAGGATGAGGAAGCGCGACGCGTGAAGGACCTCGTGGGCGCGTTCGCGCGGTTCCCGCGGCTGCCGAAGATGCTGAACCGTAAGGCGATTCTCGACACAATCGTCAATGGCTGTCAGGAGGGCGTGTTCGTCGGCCGTTTGACGCGGCCGGACAAATCGATCCGCACGTTCTGGCGCCAGCGATTGGACGAGGCGGTTCTCGATGATCCCGGCCTCGAACTCGTTCTGCCAGACAAGGCAGAGTTGACCGAATTGGCTCCGGCGATGGTACATCCGCAGGCGATCAGGGAGCTGTGGGACGGGCCGGAAGTCACGCTGAAGCGCGTACGTGAGTTCTTCTCCGGCGGCCGGTGCATGAAGGTGGGCCGAGGTGGCTACGAGGAACCGATCGCGGTTCCGCGTGTACCGCCCACGGCGGTCGATGCAGCAACAGTGGCGGCCGTGCGCGATGGAAAACTCTGGCTGACTTCGGGGCCGGCGAGCTTCCTTGCAGAGGAGGTGCCGTCGGGGCTGATGACGGATGATGCAGTGGTCCAATCGCCGCCCGCAACCATCCCACCGATGGACGTTCTACCACAACGCACGCCGGAGGCGTGGAGTGACGGCGCGACGACTGGGCAAGTTCTGGCTGCCGCCCTCTCTAAGCACGCGGGCAAGGTCTTGCCTTGGGCTGTTGTGCGAGACGCAATAGAAGGTGCGCTGCGTGCCCGAATGATCGAACGGCTGACTGATTCGGGGCCGTGGCCGTGTGACTACGCAGGATCGTCAGGTCTCCGGCTCCGCGTTACCTCGGGCGTTGCGATTCCTCCCGGAGCGACAGCGCCGACGCCACCTACATCACGGCCTGGAACGCGGTCGGGCGAGGCTCGATTACAGCCAAGTCAGATTCAGGACTTGGCTGACGTAATGGGGGATTTGCTGAAGGCGAGGGGAGATTACGAGTTGGCGTTCTCAGTTCGCGTCGAGTTGACGGGCAAGAAGGCGCCGGACAATGCCGTTGTTGAGGGTCTCAATCGCGTTCTGGGCACCGTCCGCGAGGGGTTCCAAATCGAATGATCACATAGAGAAGGTCCAGCTACCAGAATCCGCTGTGCAAGGCGCGCGGCGGGCCCAGTCTGTCGGACCGGAGCACATCTGTTGCGAAACTGGCCATAACACCTGAAGAGCGAAACCGCTTTTCTCGTGATCAACATGGCCAAGTTCGGGCAACATCAAAAGGGCACATCAACCTCCGTCGAAGGGCGGACGAGCGACGAACGTGTCGGTTGCGCACCGTCGCGAACGGGCGCTAAGTTGGTCTTCGATTTCGAGAACGATACGCACAACGCACTCCGCTCGACGGGCGTGATTGACGACACGATCGTGGTGCCGTCCCTCAACACCGACGCGAATCCGAATGGCGCCCTGCACAAGGGAAGTCTATGGGGCCATGTCGCGGAATCGGATACCGCGTCGGCGAATGCGACCTGCGTTACTCCTGATTCGATCGCAACCATCCTGAAACGCCCCCCATGGGAACAGTTCGCCTTGCGTGTCGCAGCTCTGCTGGAAGAGCACCCGGCTGCCAAGTTGGACAACTTCGCGATTGCTCGACTGAGCAGAGAGGTGTTTGGCGCCTCAGCGGGATTCGCGCGTGATGCGTGCGACGCCGCCGAAGCGGGCATGAATATCTACCTAGCCCGCGTCGGCCTCGACCACGGTGACGTCCAAACCTCGATCGAGCGGCTCTTGGCCTTGGAAGCACGCATGCCTCGGCAAACTCGGCGGGACGAAGTCCAGGTGGAATTACAGCAGTTCAGCACGCCGCCGGCGGAGGCCTTCCTCGTCATAACGGCCGCGGCGGTGCGGGCTGGCATGAAGGTGCTTGAGCCAAGCGCGGGCACCGGGAACATCGTCGTTCTCGCACGGCTGGCCGGCGCCGACGTTGATACCAACGAAATCGACGAGCGCCGCCGGAACCTGCTGTCGATCCAGGGCTTTTCGCCAACTGCGCTGGACGCGGAGCGGCTCGACAACCTTCTGCCGGCGGACAAGTTCTACGACGTGATCGTGATGAACCCGCCGTTCTCGGCAACCGGCGGGCGTGTGCGGGGGCACAGCACGGAGTTCGGGGCGCGGCACGTCGAACAGGCATTGCTGCGCCTCAAGCCGGGCGGGCGGTTGGTCGCAATCGTCGGGCGAGGCATGGCTCTCGACCGACCGATGTTTCGGGCCTGGTGGGCGGGACTCGAGCAGCGCTACCGGGTCCGGGCGAACCTCGGCATGGATGGCAACGTGTATGCGAAATTCGGCACCTCGTTCGACCATCAGATCACCGTTATCGACCACGACGGCCCAACGGTGAGTGAATCTGACATCATCACCGGCAGCGGGCTGTCGCTTCAGGAGGCGTATGAGTTACTCAAAAACCTATCGCAGGAGGACGTTTATGGGCGAATTCGCGAACGCGCTGCGGCAGCAGGCCGCGCAGGCGCTGCGGACGATGTTTCAGCACGATCCGGGCTGCGGAGCGGACCCGGTGCTCGAACTGATCGGGTTTCTGCTGGAGGACAGGGCGGGGGGCGTTCTGCCGCCGCCGGACACACCGGTGGCGACAGAGCAATGGTTGACCTGGAACCGCCTTGCGGCGGAGCACGCACGGGCGCTGGCGCGGACGGTGATGCGGGACGTGAAACGCGAGCGGCGGAGCCTGCCGCAGGACAAGGAAGCGATGCGCTCGTGGGCGGCGCAGGTGCTCCTGAGCACTCTGGACCGCCTGGGAATGTTGTAGGCCAGCTTGAACGCGCCGCCAGAGCAGCGGCGTTGCGCATCGAGGAGGGGACCGTCTTTGCCGAGTACCGCGTCCAGAAGGCCCTCTTACGGGGAGCAGAGCCGCACCCGGCCCACGTCGTCGAATCAACGGCGATGGCCTCGGTGGAGCCGCCAGACCCCACGTATCAGCACCACTTGCCCGCCGAAGTCATCAGCGAAGGCCGCATCTCCGACCTCCAGCTTGAGGATGTGATCTACGCGGGGCAGGCGACCGAGGTTCTGCTGCCTGACGGCTCACGCAAGGGCCACTGGAACGGCGACGGCACCGGAATCGGGAAAGGCCGGGAGATCTACGCGTTCATCTACGACCAGCTCCAGCAGGGCCGGCAAAAGCACGTCCACATTTCCGCCTCCCATCAACTTCACGCCGATGGTGAGCGCGACCGGGACGCCGTCGGCGTTCCGCTCCAACTCATCCACCAAGCCCGGCACGCGCCGGACGAGCCAATTCAGGCGGAATCTGGGGTGCTTTTCACGACGTACACGATGCTCAGCATGGACTTCGGCGGCGAGCGGCAACGCTTCAAGCAGCTCACGGACTGGCTCGGACCGGACTTCGACGGCGTGATCGCCTTCGACGAGGCGCACTTCATGAAGAACGCGGCCGTCACGCCGCACGGCGGCAAGGCGACTGTGGACGAAGGTACGCTCCGCGGCAACGTGGGGATCACGCTCCAGCGGCTCTATCCGCAAGCGCGCGTCCGCTACTTCAGCGCTACCGGGGCTACGGAAGCCCGGCATATGGCGCCGTACGAGCGGCTGGGGCTGTGGGGTGCCGGGGCGCCGTTCGCGGACTTCTCGGCGTTCCTGGTCGCTATGGAGCGCGGAGGGGTGGCCGCGATGGAAATGCTGTGCCGTGACCTGAAGTCGGTCGGCACCTACCTAGCCCGCACGATCAGCTACGGCCCAACCCGCCTGCCGGATGGGAGCATCGTCCCTGAGAGTGCCGTCGAGTACGAACCGCTCGTCCACCGCGTTGCGGAAGCCGAGCAGCGGCAGTACGACGAAATCGCGGACCTCTGGTCGGAGTTGCTCGTCGCCTTTGAGACCGGCGAGCAAAACGCGTGCCAGCGGCGCAACGCCGGCCGGTACGCCCAGTTCTATTCCGCACAGCAGCGCTTCTTCTTGCAGCTCATGATGGCCTATGCCTTGCCCGACGTGATCCCCGAGATCGAGCAAGACCTGGCACAAGGCCGCTCGGTCATCGTCAGTCTGTTCAACACCGGCGAGGCGCAGGCCGAGCGGAAGGTGCGCGACGCACGGGCACAGGGCCTGGAACTGCGAGAAATGGACGCGACGCCGCGCGAGATGATCGTCCAGCTCATCGAAAACCAGTTCCCCATCTATCAGTACCAGGAGAAAACCGACCCCGTGACGGGCAACGTCATCAGCGTGCGCGTCGAGGATGCTGCCGGCAACCCCGAGATCAACCGCGAGAACCAGCGCCGCCAGCAGCAGCTTCTCGACAAGGTGGCGGACATGGACTTCCCGCACAACCCGATGGACGCGCTGACCGCCCGTTTCGGCGTGGACAGGGTCGCCGAGATCAGCGGCCGGACGCATCGCTGGGAGAACGGCCGCTACATGCGCCGCAAGCTCCACGGCATGCACCGGCGGCAGTTGAACGAATACGAAACGCGGTTCTTCCAGAATGGACGCAAGCGTCTGACCATCCTGTCCGGCGCCGGCGCGGTCGGCATTAGCGTGCATGCCGACCTGGAGGCCCGAAATCAGCAGCGGCGGGTGTTCTACGCGTTTCAGCTTTCGTGGTCGGCCGACCAGCAGATGCAGGCGTTCGGGCGCGTGCATCGCTCAAATCAGGCCTCGGCGCCGGTCATCCGGCTGGTGCTCCTCGACTTGGCCGGCCAGAAGCGGCTCGTGAACGCTGTCTCCAAGCGTTTGGCCGCGCTCGGAGCGTTGACCAAGGGGGAACGGCTGTCGCTCTCCGGCGAGTTGTTCCGCCCGGAAGATGTCACCGACGAATACGGCAAGGCCGCGCTGACACGGCTGTATCGCGAGGTAGTGCTGAACCAGCACGCCGAGCAGGGCATCGGCCTACGCGAGCTGGAACGTATGGGCGTGCTGAACAAAGAGAAGACGGCGGTGCGGGACAGCTACGCCTCTAACGTGGAGCAATTCCTCAACCGCATCATGGTCTTGCATGTCGAGCAGCAGAACCGCTTTTTCGAGCTGTTCTACGAGCGCTACCTGGCGGCGGTCGAGGCCGCGAAGCGAGCCGGCGCGTTCGATTTCGGGGTGGAGGAAATCCGGGCACGAAACCTGCAAAGCGTCGCCGAGCCGCAGACGCTCTTCGTGGACCCGGCGTCCGGCGCCCGCACGACGCTGCACGAGCTGGAGGGCGAGGTGGACGTGGAGCGGCACACGTTCGAAACCGCCCTGGCCATCTACGCCGGCGAGGGGTTCTACCGCAACCTGCGAAGCGGTCGCATTTACGGCGTCGGGCCGCACCTGGACACCCGGCCGAACGAAGTCCTGCTGATAGGCGTGAAAGGCCCGCGGCGCGGGCTGGAGCGGTCGGAACTCAAAGACAAGTACGAACGCGTGGAGCGCGACGAAGCGCGACGGTGGTGGGACGCGGAGTACGCGAAGACGCCGGCGACCGAACCGCGTCGCTTCTACATCCTCAGCGGGGCCATCTTTCCGATCTACGACAAGATCATGGGCTCCTCCGGCATCCACAACGTCAAGATCGCTCGCGCGATGCTCGTCGATGGCCGCGCCCTGGTCGGGTTGAATCTGAGCCCCTCGGACGTGCCAAACGTCAAGCAACGCCTCGGGATCGGCACGCCGCTTGGCGAGGCCTCGCCGGAGGAGATTCTGGGGTTGCTCGTCGGTGTTGCCGTCATCGAGCTGGATATCCCTCGTTGCCAAAGGGTCGAATAGGCGCCGTCACCAGCCGCAGGCTATCGTCCATCGGAGAAGAGGATTGGTGTTAAGGGGACGACCATGCCGCGATGTTATTTGCTTGAATCCCACCGCCCGCGAAAAGGGCGCCCGCGAACACGCCCCCCGCGATCAGCTTGTCGTTGTAAACGGTAAGGGCGTTCACGGTGCTGGTCACCCCGTTGCCCAGGGCCGACCAAGACGTGGCATCCCATTGGGCAATAAAGTACACCGCTGTGCCCCCGGCTGTGGTGAAAGATCCGCCCGCAATCAGGTTGCCGTCGTAGACGGCCAGGCCATTTACCATTGAGTTAGTTCCACCCATCCCGCTGCCCAGTGCAGACCAGGAGGAGGTAATGTCGTTCCACTTTGCGATATTGTTCGCCGCTGTGCCCCCGGCGGTGCTGAACCAGCCCCCCACGATCAAGTCGCCGTTGTAGACGGTCAGGGCAAGCACGCTATCACAAACAGGACATTCGGAGTCACCACTGATCCCGGTGCCCAGAGCGGACCAGGAGGTGCCGTCCCATCGGGCGATGTTGTTTGCCACTGTGCCACCGGCGGTGGCGAATCCGCCCCCTGCGATCAGGTTGCCGTTGTAGATGGCCAGGGCATACACTGCTCCACCAATCCCGGTCCCCAGGCTGGACCAGGACGCGCCATTCCACTGTGCGATGCTGTGCGCCTCTGTGCCCCCGGCGCTGGCGAAATTGCCCCCCACGATCAGGTTGCCGTTGGGGATCGGGTACACGGTCAGGGCTCTCACAAAAGGACAAACGGGACATCCCGGATCACCTATCCCGCCACCCAAGGCGGACCAGGATGTGCCGTCCCATTGGGCGACGAAGTTCGCCGCTATGCCTCCGGCTGTGTTGAACCAGCCCCCCGCGATCAACTTGTCACCGTAAACCGTAAGGGCATACACATACGGAGGAGCCGGAGGAGGGAAGCTGTTACCCATCCCGGTGCTTAGTGCGGACCAGGAGCTGCCGCTCCAGTCGGCAATGTAATTCGCCGGTATCCCCCCCGCGTTGGCGAACTCGCCCCCAGCGATTAGGTTGCCGTTGTAGACGGTCAAGGCATTTACAGAAGAGTTGTCCATGCCGGTGCCTAGGGCCGACCAACCACCCCCACCCGGCGCCGACGCGGGAACGTTATCTTGCGAGCCAGAATCGCCGCCACTTGAGGGCGGAAGACATCCTTGACCGACAAGGAGAAAACAAGCTATGACGAGAGCAAGGACCTCCGCACCCCTGGACGTCGTCTGTCTGGTTTGTCGCGACATTTATACCTCCAGGCAAAAGAGAAAAGGACATTCTCCATGTGACCTTGGCCCGCTGCGCCCAGGATTCAGCCGAGCCTACTCTCGCTTCGCGCGCTCCAGGACCTCTATGATCGCTCCGGCCATCTGGTCGTTCAGGAGGAGTTCGTTCATCTCGGGCATGTCGGTCATCGCGTTCACGGCCACGCCCATCGCTCCGCTGAGAACGCCGTGGGTCGACGGGCCCTTGACCGCGCAGACCTCCGCCGCGCCGAGGAACGTGCTGCTGGCGTGGTCCAACACTTCCATCCGGCAGCGCATGGTGTTGGGCGCGCCGAGCAAAATGCGGGAGCCCTTGGACGGGTAACGCGCCGCGAGGATCAAGACCTGCAAGTCGACGGTACGCCCTGTGGGCTCGCTCGTGGCGGGGCCGTACGCGGAGTACGTGCCGGCGGGCAGCGCCCACATCTTGTTCAGGTAGAGCTTGGCCGCGATCATTGTAGAAAGCTGGCGCGGCAACCCCGGATATGGCACGGTCGGATCGCGATCCACGCTCTTCAGGTTCACGCTGTCGTAGACGCGCAAGCTGACGCGGGTGCCGTCCGTCGCCTTGAGACTCGGCCCGCACCCGCTGACCAGACCGGCCAGCAGGGCGACGACCACTCCCGCGAGAGAGGTCCGCGACATGACGGTCCTCCGAGATGTACCTACGACCGGATGCGATCCTTCGTCACGAGGCCGCTCGCGGCCTGGCGCGCATCCCTGGCCAGTTAAAGCCATGATTCCGACAGAGACGGAATGTAACGACGACCGGCAACAGTCGCAAGATCGCTGCCCGAAGGCCGCCCGCGCTCCGAATTCGTCGGCTCGACCCCCCGAGTATCACCCGCGCCCCGAACTGGATTCTGAGCGATGTTGCGACAGCAAGCGCCAGCGCCGAGAGACCGGTGGTGCATTTCAGGTTCAATGCGGTCCCACAGACCGAAGGAGGTTTGCGATGCAGAACTTAACCTGTGCAAGCGAGGAGCTTTTCCGGCGTGGGCCGGACGAGTGCTTTGTGACTTTCGACGCCCTCTGGCAGCACTGCCAGGAGGCGAAGGCCCGATCGGTCGAGCGGTGGCATCCACCGACCGAATTGCGGGTCGAACCGTGCGCCGGGCAGCTTCGACTGCTCGGTGGCGGTGAGGCAACGTATCGGCTGAACGATTGGAGCTTCACACAGCTCTGCTCGCTCTCCGGCGTTAGCAAGGACACCGTCAATCGGCTGTCGGCGGCGACAGCCAGCCAGGTCTTCGCCGAGACGCTGCCCGGCGGGAGCAAACCGCTCCAGTTTCTGACGGTGGGCAGCGACGACGCGGAGCTGGTGCGCGCGGTGCATGGTGCCGCGTACACGCGGCTGTTCGACGCGGACCTGCTGGCGATGGTCCGCGAGTTCGCGACGGACTTCCAGCCGCCGCAGGAAGCCGCCTTCGCGGCCGGCGGGCAGCCCGTGCAAGGTGACGGTGCCGCTGATGGCTCCGGCGACGCTGGCACAACGCGTCGCGGCGGGACCGGCCTGTACCGGGGCGAGCAGGACATGTCGGAGAACCTCCCGTGCACAAATGTGCACAAAAGTGTGCACAAACGGAGGTTCCCTTGAAGCTCTAAGGCTCGAAGAATCCGACACTTACGATTCTTCGAACCCTGCTAGAACGGAGAGGGGGGGATTCGAACCCCCGTGTACCAAATGGTACAACCGGTTTTCGAAACCGGCCCGTTCAGCCACTGCGGCACCTCTCCAAACATCGTTTTTTCCCGAGAAATTCGCGTTTTTCGCTAGACTTTCTGGGCCTTCTGCATCGCGCTCGGCGCGTTCCGAGCGTCCAGCGAAGTCTACCGGAAGCGCGCCGCGCTGTCCATTTTGCGTAAGGCAAGGCAGCGTTGACGAACCAACTGGCGGGGTCGGAGGCCAGCGGTGGTCGCGGAGGCGTGGCAGACAGGTGAGCGCAGGGTAGCGCGGGCTGAGGCGGGTGAACTCAGCGGGGCGCGGGTGAACGGGCGGGTTCTTTCCAGGCACGCCGACAGCGGAAGGAAGGTCAGGAACTGCTGAGCCGGATTTGCATGGCCCGGCAC
>JAGVEP010000462.1 GCA_020058145.1 Phycisphaerae bacterium
CGGCCCCCGGCGGGACGCTGGGGCTACCCCCGGGCTCGTCCGCGTGTGGCGCCGAATCGCGGAAGGTTGTTTAGTGATCACGGCGCTGCTCTTGGTCGTGCCGCGGGCGGCCGAGGCGGACGTCCCGCCGCTGATCAGCACCACGCGGGTCAGCGTCTCGTCGGCCGGAGCGGAGGGCAACAACAACAGTGGGTCCACGTCGATCTCGGCCGACGGGCGGTACGTGGCGTTCGACAGTGGGGCCAGCAACCTCGTGCCGGGCGACACGAACGGCCGATCGGACGTGTTCGTCCACGACCGCCAGACCGCGGCCACCACGCGGGTCAGCGTCTCGTCGGCCGCGGCGCAGGGCAACGACCACAGTTACGCCCCGTCGATCTCGGCCGACGGGCGGTACGTGGCGTTCTACAGTCACGCGACCAACCTCGTGCCGGGCGACACAAACGCCACTCATGACGTGTTCGTCCACGACCGCCAGACCGCGGCTACCACGCGTGTGAGCGTCTCGTCCGCCGGGGCGCAGGCCAACGGCGGCAGTGACAAACCGTCGATCTCGGCCGACGGGCGGTACGTCGCGTTCGAGAGTCAGGCCAGCAACCTGGTGGCGGGCGACACGAACGCCACAGAGGACGTGTTCGTCCACGACCGGCAGACGGGGACCACCACGCGGGTCAGCGTCTCGTCGGCCGGGGCGCAGGGCGACGGCCACAGTAACGCCCCCTCGATCTCGGCCGACGGGCGGTACGTGGCGTTCCACAGTGGCGCGACCAACCTCGTGCCGACCGACACGAACAACTGGTATGACGTGTTCGTCCACGACCGGCAGAGCGGCACCACCACGCGGGTCAGCGTTTCGTCGGCCGGGGGGCAGGGCAACGGCACCAGTAGGTGGGCGTCGATCTCGGCCGACGGCCGCTACGTGGCGTTCAACAGTAGTGCCAGCAACCTCGTGCCGGGCGACACGAACGACGCTTATGACGTGTTCGTCCACGACCGCCAGATGGGAAGCACCACGCGGGTCAGCGTCTCGTCGGCAGGGGCCGAGGGCAACGGCGAGAGTGAGGTGCCCTCGATCTCGGCCGACGGACGGTACGTGGGGTTCGAGAGTACGGCCGCCAACCTCGTGCCGGGTGACACGAACGGCTATTACGACGTGTTCGTCCACGACCGCGCCTGCCTGTCCATCACGACCAGCCCGGCCAGCCAGACCGTCTGCGCGGGCCAGGCCGTCGCCTTCGGCGTCACCGCCGAAGGAGACCCGCCGCTGACCTACCAGTGGCGGCGGAACGGCATCGACATCCCCGGCGCGACGGGAGCGACCTACGCCATCGCGTCGGCGACGCCGGCCGACGCGGGCAGCTATGACGTGGTCGTGACGAACGGCTGCGGGTCGCTGACCAGCGACGGCGCGACGCTGACCGTGTATCCGCGCGGGGACATGGACTGCGATGGCGATGTCGATTTCGACGACATCAACCCGTTCGTCCTGGCGCTGACCGGTGCGGAGGCTTACTACGCCCAGTACCCGAACTGCTGCTGGCTGAACGCCGATTGCAACGCCGACGGCCATGTCGATTTTGACGACATCAACCCGTTCGTCGCGCTGCTCAGCGGGAACGGCTGATAGCGGTACGTAGCTGCCGCCGGTGTCGATGCTCGCGGGGCCGGTCCGGCGCCGGACTCGGCGGTCCGGCGCTACCGCGCTCGGCGCCGGACTCGGAGCTCCGGCGTGAAGCGGCGGCAAAAGTCACCTTCCGTGGTGGGGTCGGGGACGCCCTCCGGGTTATGAGCCCGTCGAGCTAATTTGGAGCGTTTTCGCTCCAACTCCCGAAATCACCGCTACTTGCAGAATTGGCAGAGAGTTATCGCAGTGTTTCCACTGCTCTACATGTGCAACTTGTTGCACATGTTGCACGCCAGAACGCCACAATTACGCCACAATTTTGGCGCTGTCAAACCCCATTCTCGCGAGGGAGGTCGGCGAACTGGAATGAAGATATAACCCCCACCGATGCACATGGGTGTGGAGACGCGGGCTTGAGACTGGCTGGCGGGGGCCGCGGCTCCGCCGCGACGGCGGGCGGCCGGTTGCTTGGTTGCGAGCGGGGGGCCAAAATGTCGGAGGCTGCTCATTGCTGTACCTAGAACGCTCTCTGTTCAGGATTCACAGGCCATGCTGCGCTGGTTCTACGTCGTTGCACACCTCCTCGTTGAAGCCGGCGCCGCTCGCCGGGACGCCCGCATCCGCTTCCTCAAAGCTCAGGTCGAGATCCTTCGCCGCAAGCTGGGCGGTAACCGGGTCATCCCGAGCCCGGACGACCGTGCCCGGCTGCTCGCGATCGGCCAGGAGCTCGGCCACAACGTCGCCGACGTGATCGGCATTGTCACGCCGCAGACGTATTGTCGATGGCTCGAGGAGTTGCGTACAGGGCAGAAGCCGAAGCGTGTCGGCCGGCCGAAGATCGTCCGGAACCTACGCGAACTTGTCATCCGCCTGGCCAAGGACAACGCCTCCTGGGGATACCGCCGGATCATCGGCGAGCTCCGAAAGCTCCGTCTCCGCATCGGGCGATCCTCGGTTCGCCGGATCCTGAAGGACGAAGGACTCACGCCATCGCCGACCCGTCGCGGGCGCGCCGAGGAGACAGTCTGGCGTAAGTTCATCCGGCTCCACGTGAACACCCTCGTCGCCTGCGATTTCTTCACGAAGAGCGTGATCACGCCGCTGGGCGTGCGGGTCGCGTACTGCCTGGCGTTCATCCACGTCGGCACGCGGAAGGTGTTTCTGAGCCCACCCACGTATCATCCGAACGAACGCTGGGTCCAACAGCAAGGCCGAAACTTGCTGATGTGGCTTGAAGACCAGCACCTCGAGGCGCGGTTCCTGATCCACGACTGGGACAGCAAGTTCTCCACCGCCTTCAGACAGCTCTTTCGCGGCGCCGGTGTGCGCCCACTGCGAATTCCGAAGCTGGCGCCTGATGCGAATTCTTTCATCGAGTCCTGGGTAGGCGGACTAAAACGCGAGACATTGGACTACTTCTTGTGCTTCAGTCTGAGTCACCTAGACCACATCAATCGGTCCTACGTGCGCTTTTACAATACTTGGCGCCCGCACCAAGGCCTCGGAAACCGCACGCTGCCCGCGGCTGCAGCGGGACCGCCGGAAGACTTGGCCATCAACCACGCGCCGCAACTCGGTCGCGTTCGCTGCCAGCGGTTCCTCGGCGGGTTGTTGCGGCATTATTATCGCGACGCGGCGTAGAGCCGGTCAGCGCAGACGGGCGGGCGAGAAAACGGGAGAACGGTGCGACAGACGCACACCGAGCTATCCACCGCTGCTAATCGTCTCTCGGCTGTGAGAGTGATTCTCGTACCTGCAGGAGGTTTGCGTTAACGCCAAGCCCCCCAGCGGGCCTGCTGGCGACCTCCAGCAGTAATCGTGTACCCATGTCGGGTCGCCCAAGCCCTCGCAGCGTCGCTCAGTCTGCCATGGCCGCAATTCAGATACATCTCGGCCATCGTCTTGTTGCCGTGCTTTTCTAAAATGCGCACGAGATCCGCTACAGCGTCCTCCCTTCCGAGATTGACGATCGTGTAAACAGCGTTCTCGACAAGCCTGACGCGGCCAGTGGCGGCATCATCTAGAAGGATTTTCTCTATCTCATCCCAGTGGGCATTAAGTTGCACGTTTTCTGCACGACAGACCCAGAAGTAGATTTGCTGGCGGCGCGTACGCGGCTTCCATCCCAGGGACGCCAGGGCTTGTCCCAGGTTGTCTTTGGCAGGCCAGTCCGGCATCGCCGCCGCTAGCGGGCCAATCGCTGTGTGGTCTCCGATTTGCCCCAAGGCCGTGGCGGCAGCGGCGCGAACGTCCTCTTCGGTATCCTTCAGGCAGCCGATCAGTGGCTTGACCGCGCGCGTGTCCCCAATTCGTCCCAAGGCCATGGCGGCGGACAAGCGAACACCCACGTTGCTGTCCTTCAGGCAGGCGATGAGAGGGCCCGCCGCCGGTTCGCCGAGCTTGATTAGCGCCTCAGCAGCGGCAGAAGATCCATCCGCCCAGTATGATCCTCTGGGATACTTCAGGTAGGCAATCAGCGGCTCAATCGCTCTAGCATCGCCAAGTCCCCCCAAGGCCTTCGCGGCAGAATCGAGAATGAAGCGATCCTCGGCAGATTCGTAGGGGTAGACGCCAGAGTCGCGATAGGCAGCGAGAGTGGTCGTGGTGCTCTCTTTCAGCATCGCGATCAGAGGGCCCACTGCTGGCTCTCCGAGCTTAATCAGCGCCTCAGCAGCGGCAGAGGGATCCCCGCTCGGATTCTTTAGGTAGTCGATCAGAGGCTCAATCGCTCTCGTGTCGCCGAGTTGCCCCAAGGCGTTGGCGGCGGCTCTACGAACGTCTGAATCACTGTGTTGCAGGCAGGCGATTAGCGGCTCGTAGGCTTGGGTGTCCCCGAGTTGCCCCAAAGCGGTGGCAGCAGCAACGCGTAAGTCCAAGTGGCCCGCTGAGTGGCCTTTCAGGCAGTCGATCAGCGGCTCAATCGCTCTGGCGTCGCCGAGTTTCCCCAAAGCCCCGGCAGCAGTCCAGCTAACATAGCACTCGCGGTCTCTTAGGCAGACGATGAGCGGCACGACTGATCGGGCGTCCCCCAGCTGCGCCAAGCCCCTGGCCGCGGAGGCCCGAATCTCGCTGTCCTCGTCCTTGAGGTAACCGATCAGAAGGTCCACCGCGCGGGCGTCCCCGAGTTGGCCCAAGGCCTCGGCGGCGGCGGAGCGGACGGCCCACTCGCTATCCTCCAGGCAGGCGATCAATGGCTCCATTGCTCGTGTGTCGCCTAGTTGGCCCAAGGACGCGGCGGCGAATTTGCGCATGGAATGATCGTCGTCCTTCAGGCAGATGATGAGTAGCTCCACCGCTTGAGCATCCCCGAGTTGTTCCAAGGCCAGGTCGGCATCAACGTGAGACTGCCATGGGCAACACACCACCTCAGCTCTATCCTGAACACTATCTGCCCATGGGCCGGGTTCTGCGCGCGAAACCGGACTCGGGTCCCGGGAAGATCCAGGCTGTTGACAGCCTTGCGTGCTGACGAAAGCCAGTTGCGCAACAACTGTCAAGTATGCGAGCTTGTGTTGCTGTTTGCTTCTGCCGGGACTCATACTCCACCTCGTTTCCTTCTTTTATGTGCTATCGGATGCGTGGATTCAAGTTCACCCACGCCGCTGCTCAGGCGCGCCGCTCATTCGTAGCGTATGTTGCGGAACCAGCATGTGTGCTGCCCACCATCGGTCACGACCAACTCGAACACGACCGATAGCCGCGCGCGGTTCACCTGGGAGAAATCACCCAGCGAGATGCGGTGCTCGCGCCAATCGGTCGTCACGTCCGAGATCCGAACGCGCCCGCCAATGCCCGCGTCGTCAGCGTCCTTGATGCCCAACCAGAGCTCGTCGTCGGCAGTCTCGGACCTGAGCTCGAAGACCAGCTCCCCGAAGCGCGAGTAGTCCTGGAAATTCGTGCGCGGGGCACTCTGCGGCGCACCGACGTGGAAGTACGCCGAGACCCACTGCTGGCCGGGGGCGGCGAAGAACCGCAACGCGCCCGGTTCATCTGGGTCGATGCCCAGGACGCCGTCCGTCTGGCCGCTGGATGTGCTCACATTGACGGTGATCCACCGACCCAGGCAGCCGTCGACGAAAGCGTCGGCGTCGCCCAGATTCGGACGCTGCACAACCTCGTAGGTCAATTCACCGGCTGGCGGGGTCTGGCCCTCCGGTAAGTAGTACGCGTCCTGGAGTCGGACGGTGTGAGGCAAGTGGCTTACGAAGCTCATCGCGAGGCCCACATAGACGCGGGACCGGTCGACGGCGCGGTTCGCGTCGAACGCGTCGAGGGGAATCACGACGGTCCGCGGCTGCGCCGCGACACCCTGGACGCGGAGCTGCGTTTCGCTACCGTCGTCGCGGTCATCGTAGTCCTTGATCGCGATTTCCAGGGGCTCGCCGCCCTGTTCGCCGCTCACCGTGGCAACCAGATGGGAGTAGGTGGACAAATCCCAGTACAGGGGGCGCGGGATCTGAGCCGTCGGGACGCCGCGCTGAATGGCGACGGAGCCCCAGCACCCGCTTCCCGGATAACGCAGCACAAACGCGTCAGATTCCGTCGTCAGCCAGTCGTAGCGGTGATCCGAGCTGTCTACACCGGCGTCGTGCCCCGGCGAGAGCTCGCCGCGTGTGAACACGTGAAACCACGAAGACTCAGGCCGTGGCGCGGGGGGCGTCGGGAGGATGTCGGAAAGGTCCGGCTGAAGCGTGCGTTGCCAGGTCATCACGCCCCACTTGTCCTCGACGTTGAAGCGGGCTTCGGCGGGTAGCTGATCTTCCGCGAACACCTTCCACGGCTCAGAGAAGGCGGAGAACAGGAACACCTGGTACTCCGGGCGCGCTGCGGCGCGTGCGAGCAACTGTTGTACAAACTGCGCCTGCTGCGGTCCGCCGGGCTGCGCGTCGCCCAGCGTGCGTCCGCCAACCGGCCAGCCCGTTTCGCCGAGCACGATGGGTCTGTCGAGGCCGGCCGCGGCCAGAGCATCGCGTAGCCGATCCAGTTGCTGATATACGTAATCAACGGAATCCTCGACCCGTACGCGGTCGAAGTATCCGTAAACATGGACCACGATCTGGTCGACGATGCGGATGAGCGGCTCATTGAGCGAGCCGCCGGTGGGGAACCACGTGTAGCCGACTTCCGCCGCCGCGACCGGAACGCGGCCCGCCACGCGATCCTTGACCTGTTGCAGCAGAGCGATGAGCGCGTCGCGCGAAACCGAGGTCGTGCTGCCCGGCCCGGTTCCCTGCGTCTCGTTGCCGACGATGATGCGTTCGATTTGTGCGGGATAGCGATCCAGCAGCGAAATGCCGGCGTCGATCTCGGCGGTGTTTTCGTCGGCATCGGTGCCGACCCACAGCCCGAGCGTCAGTCGGAAGCCACGGCGGGCCAGCATCTCGGCCGCCGCTCCGTTCCCCGCGCGACTGCCATAGAGCCGAACGCGCCCGCCCGGGCCGAGAATGGCCTCCAGGATGGCGGCATCTTCCTCCAGTTCCCAGTCGAGGGGCTGCAAACCCAACAACCGGGGCGATCCTGTCGGCGGAGTGTAGAGGAACGTCGGACGCTCATGCTGGCGGAAGGGACTGTAATCCAGACCTACCGCAGGCGGCGCCGCCACCGTCATCGCTACGTCGTCGGGTTCCGATGGCCGGCAACCGTCGCTTACGATGAGCGTGAATACGAGCTGTGACTCGGAATAGGGGGCCGTGAAGGTCGGCGCCGCTGATCGCGGATCGTCCAACTGAACTATTGGGCCAGAAGACTGTTGCCACGCATAGGTAATCGGATCGCCGTCTGGATCACTGCTGCGGGAACCATCGAGCTGTACGGGTGCGCCCGGTTGAACTACCTGGTCGTCGCCGGCGTCCGCTATAGGTGCGCGGTTATCATCCGGCGGGGGACACCCGTCTATGCCGATCACCAACAGGAACGGCAACACGTACGGGATTCGGCCGGCAGCGCGAATCCTTCTCGGGACGAGGGCAGTCGCACCGCCGGACCGCCCGCTACGTAGCGGCACCGTCCGGATGTAGGGGCCATGCGGAGTTGAGCCGGTCGCGTTCATTCTGCTACCTCCTCGCGATCTCACTCTGTGCTGGCCCCGGCGCCAGCGCGCCCCGACAGGTCGGACCCAGTTTCAACACCGCAGACGGGCCACGTGGTCATTGTCATGCCAGTGCTCGTGTCGCATCCGCCGCGGAGCACGCCAGCGCGTGAGACGCGCCTAACCCGCGTATTTCATGAGTGTTCCGCGAGTCGGCAGCGGGACGTGGTTGGGGGCGGGCGACGCGGCGCGCGGGGTGTGTTCAGGCGACGGGCGCGAACGACCCCCTTACCCCCAACGGCGATCGGGTTGTGGCGGGGTCAACTGGGGGCGGGTTGAAGGATGTACGGGGCGCGCAGGCGGGCCAGCACGCGCCCGAAGAGTTCGGCCAGCGGGTACGCGCTGGAAAAGTGAAAGACCACGCGGCGCACGCTGGTCACGACGCGCGCCGCAATCTTGAAGAGCTTGAGCCGGATCGTCCCGGCCTGGGCCGGTTCCAGCTCGGTGTCCATCAAGGCCGTCCGCCGCAGGGTCTCCGTCAGCACGTACGCCGCCGCAGACAGCAGTACGCGGAACTGGTTGGCCAGGAAGGCATGACAACTGGTGCGATCGGCGAATAGCGCGAGTTGCTGTTCCTTGATGCGGTTCTCCATGTCCCCGCGCGCGATGTACAACGTGTCGTACACCTCCGCCGGCGTGGGTGGGGTCAGATTGGTTACTACGAACCGCACGTTGGGACCTTGCGATAGATGCTCGGCCTTGACGATCACCCGGCGCGGGCGATCCCAGGTCCCGGCGGCGTACATCACCTCGTGAAAGTTCCGCACCTTCTGCTGCGTGGCCGCAAATTGTGTTTGCGCGGCGGCCATGAACGGCGCGGCTTGTTTTTCCAGCACGGAGTTGCGGGCCAGTCCCAGCACGTAAAACACACCGTTTTGCTCGCACCAGCGCATCAGCTTCCAGCGACAAAAACCCGAATCGCCGCGGAGAATGATCCGCACCGTGGGCCAGGCTTGCCGGAGGCGCCGCACGAGCAGCCGGAGAATCGGCCGGGTGTGCAAGCTGGCGTCGATGTTGCTGGGCCGCAGGTAAGCCACCAGCAGTTGGGCGCCACAGAACACGTACAGCGGCAGGAAGCAGTAGTGATCGTAATAGCCCTGGAAGAAGCGGGCTTCCTGGGTGCCGTGCACGGGGTCGTCGGTGGCATCGAAGTCGAGGATCAGTTCCTCGGGCGGGGTGTCGAACGAGGCGATGAACTGCTCGACCAGCACGCCGGCCATGCGGGCCAGGCTGGCGCGGGTTACGCGGTTCTCGAGCCGGCACAGGGTCGGCGCGCTGGCCAGCGGTTGGGCGGGATCGGGCCGCTGGTCTGCTAAGACGGCGAAGAGCGGATCGCCTCGCAAGGTGGTGTGATCGTTGAGATCCTCGTAGCCCAGGGCCAGGCCGTAGATGCGCTGGGCTAGCATCGTCCGCAACTCATGGGTGATGCGGCTGGGATCACGTGGGTCAGTCAGACAGCCGGCCAGCGCTTCGAGCAGACCGGTGCGGCGGTCCACCTCCCGCAGCAGCAACCCACCGGCGTCGGAAGTCAGCGTGCCGCCGGCAAAATCCGCCTGAACTTGCTGGCGTCCAAGACTGGAAAACAGGAGCAACTGGCGGTTACACTCTGTCACGAATGGCCTCCTTGCCTTGCACCAGGCAACCTTCAACAAGTGCCCAGTTTACAAGACCCGGAGGCCATCGCTATGTCCGGCCAGGCTTAAACTGGTGAAATATCCGGGCTAACGACTCGCGCGAGCCTCGGCTTTCTGGGCGTCCACGCCAGGAGGAGAAACGCTACTCCGCACACGGTATGGATGGCACTTCCACATGCCAGCCAATTTCGTTCGCGCTCGCGAACGGCAACGTTGCCCATCATCTCGAGGGCCCAGTCGTCCAATACTCCGCCGCACTGTCCAACCCCGAATTCCGGGTTATTCCCGCTCGTATGTAACTTTCCGAGCAGGACTCGTCACAACAAGAGCCGTGCCGTGCTCAGTGCGTTCAACGAGAGTCTCCGATGGCTGGATAGTGAGTATGAGTTGTCCTTGCTCGATCACTAGGGCCACGTCGATAGCTCTTCTAGTCTTCTCTCCGGTCACTAGATGCCCGCTAGCTACCTCAGTAGTGGTGAACGTGATTTTGCTCCCATCACTTTCGATGTTACACTTGTGTGCCGAAAGTGTTTCCTTCCACTGATCGTCACGTGTCCATATGATGGAAGCGGCCTTCATTATGAGTTGTGACTTCCCTTCCGCCTCACGCCAGTTTCCAACGAAAGCTCGTGGCACCGCAAGCTGGCGAGGGACTATCACGGTTACAGTTGTCTGGGCTGCGGGTTCCCTAGCCGTTGGGGCCATCGCCGTGGACGGTTCACGGCGCGTTGAAGAGCAACCTGCGCTGCAGGCCAATAGTACACTGACGCCAAGCGTGGCCTTTGTGATCACCGTTTGAGCTTTCGTCATTGTGTTCTCCCTTCCAAGCCGACATTTCCCATTTGACCTGGCCCGGCTCCGCTGCCGGACCGAACAGGTTTACTGTACCGCGCCCGGTTCTGAGGCGTACACGTTCTTCGGACACTTGTCCGGCCTCCAGGCTGTGCAAGGCCGATCGGGCCCATCTGAAGGCGGGCGGATTCCCAACAGTGGACACCGGCTTTTCGAGACCTGCGGTCCCGGGCTCGCCCCCTTACCGAAGGGCGGCAGTTCATTCCTCAGAGAACGTTAGGTCATCCACGATACACGAGCACTCGGCAACACCTGCGCCGTCAATGTTCGACTGAGCGCGGGCACTGACGACTATGAAGACGTCTTCGATGTACATGGGTTCTGCCCAGAGCAAGGGGAGGCCCTCGGCAGCCATGACGGCAGCGAAGTCGTCGTACAGCCGGCGCGTGAACGTGTCGGATACGGTGAGTAGGCCCGCGAGGTCCGAGCCGGGCGGCAGGGTGCGCTCGTGCACGTAGAGCATGGTGGCGCCGCCACCGGCCGGAGATCGCGCATTGATCTTGATGTACGCCTGCACACCCTCGAGCGCTAGAGGTGCGTTGGCGAGAAATACGTCGCACTCGAAGCGGGCGGAAATCAGCGTCTGCCGGGTCAGCCGGATGGAGCCCGGACCGTCGCGGACCGGCAGGCCCAGAAGGACGCCCGCCGCGCTGGCCAGGGCGTCCGTCTGCTGGTCATCTCGGGCGGTGAGAACGAGCTTCTGGTCGGGTGTGATGCGGATTTCAGAGCCGTACATGGGCGTCAGCGCACCGGTCTCGTCGGCGGGAACACCTGGCATGATTGTCCAGCGACCCAAGTCGCCGACGATCGCGTCGCCCATGCCAAAGGTCCTGGGCGCAACGGCGCTCCAGGACTCGGTAAACGCGGAGGGCGAGGTCGGGGCCGTGTTCGGATCCCCTGTGCTTGGATTGTACTCCGATGGACAGCCCCCAAGGCTCAGTAACCCCGCGGTGGCCACAATAGATGTCGCCCGAATGATCGCCATCCCCCTGTAGCTGGACCTTGATTTCACGTCACGATCCTCCATTCAACCGAGATGTCGCCAATGATCGCCGCTGGTGCGGTTGCAGAGCTTCCTCTTTGGCAGAGTATTCAGGAGTGTCCTACAAACCCATTGATTCACGGACATAAGCCCTGTGCTCTTCTCTATTGTTCTGTGATTCCGTGCACGCCCGCTCCCGGCCTGTTCAACGTCGCGGTGCGCTCGCGATGGCGAACAGTCACAGCACCTGAAGCGTTATGCTGTAGGGCCCGCCACCGTCACGCCCGTATGGTCCCCAGTCCTCGACGGTGATCGTGTACTGGCCGGTTATCTGGAGTTGCCGGTCTATCCGTCCGTAGTGCGTACTGTCTTCCGCACCGCCGCCAGCCGGCGGATACAGCCGGAGTTCACTCAATCCGGCGGGGGAGCGATTGACCGTGATTAATACGCGCTGCCCGGCAGTGCCCTCGAACGTGAACGCATCAATGTCTGACGTAAAATCGAGGTTTCCGGCCAGGGTCTCGCCAGACAGGATGGGACCCCCATCGAGATCAGCGAGGCTGGCCAGTTGCCCGCTCAGGTTCAGCAGGGTCAGGTTGTAGTCGCCACCACCATCGGGCCCCTGCGGTCCCCAGTCCTCGACGGTGATCGTGTACTGGCCCGACATCTGGAGCTGCCGGTCTATCCGCCCATAGTGCGTGCCGTCTTCCGCACTGTCGCCACCCGGCGGATACAGGCGGAGTTCGCTCAGACCGAGGGGCGAGCGATTGACGGTGATCAAGACGCGCTGGCCAGCCGCGCCCTCGAAGCTCCATGCTTCGATATCGCTTGGCGTTTCAAGCACGCCGGCGACCGTCTGCCCGGAAAGATCCTGCTCATTAATGACCCAGATGCGCACCTTCGCCGGGGCGCTCGTTCCCTGCGGGCGGCCGCTATCGGCACTGAATGAGAATGAGTCGAAACCGACATAGCTATCCGCGGGCACGTAGGTGACGTTCGGCGGCAGACCTTCGAGGTGCCCATGCGCCGGGCCGCCCACGACCTCGTACTCCAAATCGGCGTCGTCCGCGTCGGTCGCGGCCAGTGTGATTGGCAGGGCCTCGTTCATCCGGGTGCCGACCACCTGGGCGTGCGCCACAGGCGCGCTTTCGTCCGGGAGCTCCGCTTCGGGCTCATCATCCGAGCCGCTGCCCGGTTCTCCTGCATCGCCGTCGGAGCCATCCGCATCGCCGCCATCGCTTCCGTCAGCGTCGGGGGCGTCGGGACTCTCCTCGGCCGCCGGCGGGACGGGACGATCCTCGTCCTCCGGCGCATCGGGACCCTCCTGATCAGGGGCGGAAATCAGCATGCCGTTCATCGCCTCTTCCAGGCTTGGCTGCACCATGTTGCAGCCGAGAAGTGTGCTTACCACGCCCAACAAGAGCCCCCGGTACGCCCATCGCATCGTTGAACAAATCATGGCCATCTCCTGTTTCCATGCCACCGTTCATTCGCCACAGCGCTCTTGCCCGCAGGCTGTTCCCCGGGCGCGGAAGCCTGCCGTGGGCGGCAACTTGTGACATGCCGGACGCACTAGGTGCTCAACATGACACAGCGTGATCCATTCGCTCACGCGGTCGGGCGTGGCGAGGTCGAGGGGAATGCGCTCGAAATGGGCACGCCGCTGCAAAAGACCCAGTGTCGCCACCAGCTTCGCGTCGGCGCTTGTCACGCCGGCCAGATCAACCAGGACCCGCCGCCGAGTGACGTTCAACACCCCTTCACAGCGGCGGCGGAACACCTGAAGGACGCGCGCGTCGCGCAGGTCGCCGCTGGCCTTGACAATCCGTGATTCTGCGGCGAAAGCTCGCTCGAAGTCGGCTGGCCGTTCGGCCGGTGTGTCCCCCCGGCATTCGAGTAGGCCTCGGAGTCTTCGCGCCACGGCCCGGACGGCCCCAAGCCGCCCGCGCTCGTTTGCGCCGCACCTACCGCTCCGGCCGACTTCCGCCATCGTTGCCAAGCTTCCCATGGTTCTTTTCTCGCGCGGTCGCGCCCGGCCGCCGGCGATAGGCCGCGGGCGAGGAATCGATGGCGGCCGCCAAAGATCGCCCCCGGCCGCGTGGGACCGCCCGGTCCCGGGGCCGCTGGGCCAGTTTCTCCTCTACCTGTCTATGCGACAAGGCGGTAGAATGGGCGTATTGATTCTGTAGGGGAACGAGCCATGGCGAGCCCTCCGGACAGTCAGGTCACGCAGCTTCTGAAGGCCGCCGGAAATGGCGACAAGGTGGCGGCGGACAGGCTCTGGACGACCGTCTACGAGCGCCTGCATCGCATCGCTCAGGGTTTGCTCGGGCGGGAACCCACGCCGTGCTCCCTCCAGCCAACGTCGCTGATCGGGGCGATCTGGGAGCGAATCGACCTAGGCGACGTTGATTGGGCCGACCGTGGGCACTTCTTCGCCGTCGCCACGAAGGTATTGCGCCGCGTCCTCACCGAGGAAGCCCGTGCCCGCAAGCGGCTTAAGCGGGACGCCGGTCGAGCACCCCTCGCGCTTGACGAGGAACCGGCGGCAGCCGACGAGGATCACCTTATGGTGCTCGCCGTCGCAGAGGCGCTGGAGAGGCTGGAGCAGATCAACCCTCGCTGGGCCCGGATCGTCCAGTTGCGGCACTTTGAGGGCCTGGGCGTCGACGAAACGGCCGAAGTGCTGCGTGTCTGCCCCAAGACGGTTACCAATGGATGGGCCGCAGCGCGGGTCTGCCTGCACCAGGAGCTGAGCAAGGGCGATAGCACCTGTGCCGAGAGGAACCGCCGGGGATGACACCCGAGCCGAAGCAGAGACAGCAGGCGTACGAAGTGTTCGAGCAGGCGGAGGCCAGGCTGGAGCATGCAGGCCGGGTCCCCCAGCACTTCATGCGGGAGCCGGAACCCAATACACCCCGCCTCGGCACCACCGAGGACCTCCATGATCCCCTGATCGGCACCCGCGTCGGCAGTTTCCACGTCCAGCAGGTCATCGCGGCCGGCGGGATGGGTACGGTGTACGAAGCCGTCCAAGAACACCCCCACCGGACCGTGGCTCTGAAGGTTATGAAGCAGAACGTCGCGTCGCGTTCCGCCCTGCGGCGGTTTCAGTTCGAGGCCCAGATCCTTGGCCGGCTGCGGCATCCCAACATCGCCCAGGTTTTTCAGGCCGGGATGCACGGCGACGGCCCGGATGCGGTGCCCTATTTCGCCATGGAGTACATCCCTGGCGCCAGGCCGATCACGCGCTACGCCAAAGAGAAGGGACTGAACACGGTGGAGCGGCTGGAGCTGTTCGCCAAGGCCTGCGACGCTGTCCATCACGGCCACCAGAAGGGCATCATCCACCGGGACCTCAAGCCGGCGAATATTCTGGTGGACTCCGCCGGCGAGCCCAAGGTGATCGACTTCGGCGTGGCGCGGGCAACCGATTCGGACCTCTCGCTCACGACCCAACAAACGTGCATCAGCCAGCTTGTCGGCACCGTCCAATACATGAGCCCCGAGCAATGCGACGCCGATCCACATGACCTCGACACGCGCAGCGACGTGTACTCGCTCGGCGTTGTGCTCTACGAACTGCTCACGGGCGAGCTGCCGTATGACGCGACGCACACGACGCTCTACGCCGCCACCCGCGCCATCAAAGAGCAGATGCCGCGCCGGCCCTCCTCCATCAGCCGCCGGCTTCGCGGCGATGTGGAGACGATCGCACTGAAGGCACTGGAGAAGGACCGCGACCGGCGGTATCAGTCGGCGGCGGAGCTGGCGCTGGACATCCACCGCTACCTCAACCACGAGCCCATCGCCGCGCGGGGACCGACCGGCTGGACACGGGGCGTGCATTGGACTGCCCGCCATCCGGCCTTCGCGGCGGCCGTAGCGTGCCTCGGCATCGGCGCCATCGTGACGGCCGGAATCTTCGTTGGCATGACCTATTTCGCCCGGATGCCGATCGACCGCCGGCCCGTCCAGATCGACTTCCCGATCGATCCCCTGGTGCTCTACGGACCGCACGGCGAATACGGTCCGGAGGCCCGACTGCTGGCCTCGGGCGGCACGGTGCTCAAGACATGGGCTCCCAAGGCGGGGCTCAGATTCGCCGAACTCACCGAGCGGCCGGAAGAATTCGGCGGCGGGCAATTGGTGTTGCTCGGTTGCACCAACGCCCACACCAGCCTCTTCCCGGGGGCGCTGTGCACCTTCGACGCTGCGGGTGATCTGACCCATCCACTCTGGACGCGCCGCGTCGAAACCGAAGAGGTCCTGCCCGAGCTTCGTGCTTCCCGTAGCGCAACCGGAGAGCAGTTCACGTTCTGCGGCGGTTGGCTCTTCGACGTGTTCCCGGAACACCCCGGACCCGAAATCGTCGTTTGGTTCATTCGCTGGTATCACTCGCAGAGCGCGATTCGGGTTTACGACCTGCGCGGCGAGCTACTGTACCAAGTCTGGCATGACGGCATCGCCTACTCTTGCCACTGGATGTCGGAACCCGGTCTGCTCGTGTTCGCAGGGGATGCTCACTGGCCGTACTGGGACAGAGAGGGGAACCTCCTGGGGACCAAGCGGCACGATTTTGTCGTATTCGCGCTCCGGCCGAGCCGCGGTTTCGTCGCGCAGAGTTACCTTGACTATCTGTCGACGCAGCCGGGCGACGAGCGCCTGGATCCCGCCTGGTACCTGCGGCTGGGCCCCGACAACGCCCCGGATTACACCACGCGCATCACGCTCCAGCCGCCTCTTCGCCCACATGACCCTCGAAGCCACGTCATGTTCGACGTTTGCCTGACCCGGCCGCAGTTCGCGTACATCATGGGCGTGCTGGACAGCCAGGGAACGGAGTTGCGCCAGTTCCGCATTATCGGCGACGGCTACATGCGCAACCAAAACCTACCCGATCACAACCCCGACAAGATCACGCTGCCCGATCCGAGTGAGTTCAAACTCGCGCCCATGACGCTGGCCGACGTCGTCCCGGGCAGCGCGTACGGCCAGCCAGCCGCTCCGTGAGAATAGCCGCGAGTCAAATCACGAGGAGGACGTTTATGCCAAGGGTCGCGCAGCCGACGCCTCGCAATTGGAATCTCCCTTTGGGCGCTGCTCCCTTGATAGCGGTCTTGTTACATTGCAGTGGATGCATCGCGAAACACACCACGACACTAGAAGTTGAGCACGGATCAAAGCTGGACGAATCGCAAGTCAAAATGATCGAGCCGGGCACGACCACCCGCGCAGACGTCTTTGCCTGGTTCGGTCCGCCGCACAGCATTTTCAAAGAACATGCGGCCATTCTCAGCGGCGAAAGCGTTGGCTACTACAGCTACTTCCACGAGCGGGCGCTCACCAGCGTCGACGATGCACATTACGGCATGCTATACCGCTTTGGAGAAGCAAGCGCCAGGAGCGTAAGCTCGACTTTTGCCATTTTTCGCGGTGGTCGTGAATGAACGGGTACTCACAAAGAATCGGACTCCTCCGTACACTCGCGGGTAGTTTAGGGCCTGCGA
>JAGVEP010000280.1 GCA_020058145.1 Phycisphaerae bacterium
ACATATTGAGGGAAAATTTGAAGGGAGGTGGACAGTCTAATCTGGTTCTTTTGTCTCCGGCCGGACTATCCCGAGCTTATGCATCCTCGCTCTTAAGGTGCTCGGGTGGAGGCCCAGGATCGCTGCGGCCCCGTCCGTTCCCTCGATGCGCCATCGGGTTTCTGAAAAGATTTTAAGAATTTGGTTTCGCTCCGTCTCTTCCAAGGTTCTCACGGTAGATGACATATAGCGCGCCAGATTTTCCATGGCCGTTTCGTCATTGGGCGATATGCGGTTGCCGCAAAAAACGTGGAACCCGGAATGACGCCATGACGAGAGCATGGCAATCAATTCCCTGGTGATCTTCCCTTTGGCGAGAAGCATCCTGAATACCTTGTGCCGGAAGATGGCCTCCAGCTTTTTCAGCTCCAGGGGCGAAGCGACGCGGAACATGCCCTTGTTGCCGTAGAAACAGCCGTCCGTCACCAAAATGTGACAGCGGGGATTATGTCCGATGAGGTCGCCAAACGTCTGCATGGCGATGACGGCTCCGGGGATGGGATCGTTCTGCGGGACCGCCTCCTGGAGAAAGACCTGCAGGGATTCCCAGGCCGAGCGGCTTAAATCGGCAAAAAGCTTCCGATCGTAGAGAAAGTAACGGCGGAGGATTTTTGGGATACTGAATACGAAATGACGGTGGGGGACCCTCGTGAGCACATCCATGCATAGCCATTCTCCGAACTCGACCACACGCTTCTGATGACACGAGGGGCAGAAGTGGCGGCGCTTGCAGAGAAGCCAAGCACTACGGACTGCACCTCTTCAGTCCGAGCTGACACGTAGGTTCCGCGTCATCCATCCGTTCCATCCGTGCATTTCACACGGGCAAAGCCGTTGTGCAGATCGCCGCAATCGAGATAGCGATAGATCACCTGCTCGACATAGGACCGCCAGAATCCATATTGCCTGGAGAAATGCTCGTCATAGATCCCGACAAAAGTTTCAAAATAGTCCTCTACACAGCGGTAGTAATCCGAAGACTGCGGATTTCGTGGACGATAAACGGCGGCAGTGGCGGACATGATCAATGCAGACGGTGCCTTGGGGCGATGTCTCACCGGCCCCGTACGCGATTCACTAGCTTGCGCGCCTCGCTGTACCATAGCACCACGCTTGCCATCGCAGCGCATAGCAGCCACTGGCTGAACTCCAGCGGCGCCGTGCCGAAGGCAAGGTTAAGGAAGTCGAGGTTGACGACCGCCACTTGCAACAGCAGCGACAGCGCGATCGCACCCCAAAGCCACGGGTTGGCAAACAGGTGCGCGAACGCACTTGGTGGTCTCGGAACGCGCGTTAAAGGCGTTAACCAAGTGAGCGAGGACGAGTACCGTGAAGCCTGCGGTGCGCGCCGTGGTGAGGTCGTCCGTGCCTTCGATCAGCCCGCCGGGTAGGTAGATGTCGATCGTCAGCAGCGTCACGATTGCCACCACCAAACCGATCTGGGTCACCCCCGCCCACATACAGGCGTCAATCACCCGGTCACTCAGCCGCCGCGGCTTGCGAGCCATAACGTCGTCGGTGGGTGGGTCGACGCCCATGGCCAAGGCCGGCCAGGAGTCGGTAATCAGGTTGATCCACAGAATCTGCGTGGCGAGCAACGGTAGCACCACTGCGCCGCCGGCGCCTGAGAGCCCAATTACACCCGCTCCGACAACACCCAAGAAGACGGTTAGCACCTCACCCATGTTCCCGGACAGCAGGTAGCGCAGAAACTTGCGGATATTGTCGAAGATGCTGCGACCCTCGCGCACAGCTTCGACGATTGTAGTGAAGTTGTCGTCGACCAGGATCATCTTGGCCGCTTCCTTCGTCACCTCGGTCCCGGTCACCCCCATCGCGACGCCGATGTCGGCCGACTTCAGCGCGGGTGCATCGTTGACGCCGTCGCCGGTCATCGCGACGATGTTGCCGTCGGCCTGCAGTGCGTCAACGATGCGCAGTTTGTGCGCGGGCGCCACCCGCGCGTAGACGGACGTATTGCGGACTGCGTCGGCGAAGGCCGCATCGTCCAGCGCATCGAGCTCAAGCCCGGTCAACGCGCTGGCACCGGCTTCCACAATTCCAAGGTCGGCGGCGATGCGCGCGGCGGTGCGCGGGTGGTCGCCGGTGATCATGATCACCCGGATGCTGGCGCGGCGCGCCTCGCGGATGGCTACCGCCGCCTCCGGGCGCGGAGGGTCGATGATGCCCACGGTGCCCACGAACACGAGGTCGCGTTCGAGCGATTCCGTGACTTGCGGGTCCTCGCCCGGGCCGAGGGGGCGGTAGGCCACGGCCAAGGTGCGCAGCGCCGCGTCTGAAAGCGTGTCGACGTCAGCCAGGAGCCGCGCCCGCACCGCGTCATCGAGGTCGACGAGTTCCATCCCCACCCGCACCCGGGTACACCGTTCGAGCAGGACGTCCGGGGCACCCTTGGTGATCACCACAACCTCGTCGTTGTGTTCGTGGTCGAGCTCGATCGTCGACATCATCTTGCGCTCGGAGGTGAACGGGATTTCGCCGATGCGCTCGAAACGCTGCTCGCGCCGCTCGCTGACGCCCAGCTTGCGTTCGGCCACCAGGAAGGCCGCGTCGGTGGGGTCGCCATGAATCTCCCACTCGCCGCCCGCCCCTTGGCGCAGGTCGGCGTTGCCAGCCAGACTGCCGCCGCTGAGCATGACGATCAACTCATCATGCAGCGCTCCGGCAGTGAGTTCGACACCTTCATGCTCGACCCGCCCCTCGGGCGCGTATCCTACCCCGGTGACATGGGTTGCCACCCGAAGCGGTCATGATTTGTACGATGGTCATTTCCCCGCGGGTCAGGGTGCCGGTCTTATCCGAGGCGATAACCGAGGCGGAGCCCAGCGTCTCCGCCGAAGAAAGCTTCTTGACGATCGCATGGTGCTTTGCCATCCGCTGCACCCCCAAGGCAAGCACCACCGACAGGATCGCCGGCAGCCCCTCGGGCACGGCGGCCACCGCCAGAGATACGCCCAGCAGCAAGACGTGAATCACATCGGCGGCGTTGCGGATATCGGACATCAGCAGGATGGTCCCCACCACCACGACGGCAATGATCACGACCGCGATACCGAGCATGCGCCCGATGCGTCCGATTTCTTTCTCCAGCGGGGTCGGCTCCTCGGCGGTGGCCTCAAGCATTTCGGCAATCGAGCCCATCTCGGTATCCATTCCGGTCGCCGTCACCACGGCGCGAGCGGTGCCCTGCGCGACAGCCGTGCCTTTGAAGACCATGTCGAGCCGGTCGCCGAGCGGCGCCGGTTCGCGCAGCGTGGTGGCATCTTTGAGCACCGCTTCGCTCTCGCCAGTCAGTGACGCTTCCTGCACGCGCAGTGACGTGGCCTGAACCAGGCGCGCATCCGCCCCAACGGTGTCACCCTCGCCGAGCACGAGCAAGTCCCCACGCACCAGCTCGGCGCTGGGCACCCGCCGCACCTGACCGTCACGCAGGACCGCGGAGGTCGCCGCGGTCATTCTGGCTAGTGCGGCGACGGCGTCCTCCGCTTTGGCTTCTTGCACATAGCCCAGCACTGCGTTGAGCAGGACAATGATCGCGATGACGATCGCGTCCACAGGCCAGCCGACCAAGCCCTCGATCACCCAGGCGACCAGCGCGATGGCGATGGCGGCGAGCAGCAGATAAACCAGGGGATCATGGAAGTGCGACAGGAGGCGACGCCACGCGGGCCGCCGCGGGGCAGAGCGGAGTTCGTTGGGGCCGTCTTGCGCGAGCCGGCGCGACGCCTCCGGCGACGTGAGCCCGTTGTTGATATCTGCCCCGAGAGCCCTAGCCACTTCGTCAGCATCCTTGACGGACGGGTCATCGAGTCTGCCTGCCTTCGCCATGGCGGATGGGGGAGTTGGAGGCGGCGCGCCCGGCGCTGCGTGGCCCTCGCGGCCGTCGACTGCGGGAGCGGCCAGCGCAGGCACAGCAGCTACGGGCGTTGAAGCGGAGGCCGGAGCCGCTTCCGGCGTTGGTGCTACAGCATGCTTTTGTGCGGGCTCGTGTTCGCTCACGTGCTTGGGTAGGGGTTCGTCTGCGGACTGATGCCCGCGTTGGTGCATGAGTACCTTGATATCGGCGACTTCGAGCAGGGTTTCGTCGTAGCGCACCGTGGCGTTTCCCGCAGCGTAATTCACTGTAGCGCTTGCTACACCCGGCACCTTGCCAATCCGCTTTTCCACTTCGTCCACGCTCAATACCGACAACATGTCGCGCACTTCAATGACGCTCGTTTTCATCACACTTCCTTAATGGTCGTCATCTTCATTCAGGGTATCCGGATACGGATCCATGACGTCATCTCACCGCAGTCTTTTACTCCAGAATGCCCATGCAATTCCATGGAGTGCGCCAAACACAAAACCAGCGACGGTGAACAGCGCGAATCCCGTCAGGTAAGCGAGGGGACTACCGGAGATTGGCAACGGACTGGCCGGCGCAAGTGCAGCAAGCAGCCCGAAGGGCGGAAACAGAACGTCGAAAATGGCGCATAAGATATATGCCACACTCAGAGTCACCGTCAGCGAAAGCGCATGTACTTTCCAGTAGTCAGCTTTTGGCTCAGCGGCTGTGGGCGTTGAAGGCTTCGCGTCGGGAGCGGCTTTCGGCGCAGCAGCTACGGGCGTTGAAGGCTTCGCGACCGGCGCGACCGGGGACGGTTTCGGCGGAGCAGCTACCGTTGCTGATGGCGGCGCGCTCGGCGCCGGTTTGCCAGCTTGGCCTTCGGCGGCGGGAGCGGTCGACGCGGGCATGGCGGCGGGCGCGGCCGGGGCAGCTTTCGGCACAGAGGGTTCAGGCGGTGAAGCAGAGGCCGGCGCAGCTTCCGGCGTTGGTGCTACAGCAGGCTTATGGTCGGGCTTGTTTCCGCTCTCATTCTTGGGTAGGGGTTCGTCTGCGGACTGATGCCCGCGTTGGTGCACGATCACCTTGATATCGGCGACTTCGAGTCGGGTTTCGTCGTAGCGCACTGTGGCGTTTCCCGCAGCATAATTCACTGTAACGCTTTCGACACCCGGCACCTCGCCAATCCGCTTTTCCACTTCGTCCACGGCCAATACCGACAGCATGTCATGCACTTCAATAACGCTCGTTTTCATCGTGCCTCCTTAATGGTCTTCATATTCCAAATGTCCTGTTACATCCCCGATCAATTTACAAGCTGGCCGTATTCATAGAAACTGTGTCGGATGACTGACCCGTATTTGTTCGCTCGTAGCCTCTCCTTGAAATTTGTCCCGGACACAACCCCGCTACTGCGTGTGTGCCGCCAGTGCAGCCCCGACGATGGCCTGTGCTTCCGCCACGATGCGGCGCAGATGATCCTCTCCACGAAAGCTCTCCGCATAGATCTTGTAGATGTCTTCGGTGCCGGACGGACGAGCCGCGAACCATCCGCTCTCTGCCACCACCTTCAACCCGCCGATGGGAGCGCCGTTGCCCGGCGCGTGGGTGAGGACAGTCTGGATTTTTTCGCCCGCCAGTTCGGTGAGCTTAACCTGCTGGGGTGAGAGTTTCAACAGGAGGTTATCCTTCACCTGCTTTATTGTTTTATTCACTTCTATTGGATCAATGGATCTTTCGGGAGAGGTTTTGTGTGTAGGAATAATTAC
>JAGVEP010000178.1 GCA_020058145.1 Phycisphaerae bacterium
ACGCCGCGCGCACACCGCCCGCCAATACCGGGCTTCCTCCGCGTGCGGCGCGGCCGGCGAAATCCGCGCGTACTCCTGGGCCGCCTCGTCGAAACGCCCGGCCAGCCTTAGCGCCGTGGGCAAGAGCCATTGGGCCTCGTCACGTTTGGGATGGTCGGCGAAGCTCTCCAGCAAGTTGCGCAGCGTCGCCGTGAGTTGGAAATAGTCCGCCGCGGCCTTCGTCCGTTCGGCGATTTTTCCCCACAGGCCATAGGCATAGGTCGCGGCCTGGGCCGCTTGTGGGTGGCCGCGATACTCGGCGGCCAACTGCTGAAATGCCTGCGCAGCCGAGCGCTCGTCCCGCAGGTAATAGCGGCACCGGCCCAGCGCAAAGAGCACGTCGCCCGCGACGGTCTTGTCCGGCTCGTCGCGACGGGCCGCCTCCGCGAGCCGCTCGGCCGCCGCAGCGTATTTCTTCGCGTCCAGCAGCCCATTGGCGGTGTACAGCAGCTCGACGGTGCTCAGGTCTTTCGCGGGCGTTCTTGTATCCACGCTCGCGGCGACATAAAGCTGCACCAGCCCGGGCCACGGAGTGCCGCGCTTGCCAAGCTGCTTGAACTTGGCCAGGCCGAGCTCGCGTGATCGGCGTGCTTTTTCGACGCCGACGGCCTGCGAAACGTCCTCTTGCGCAGCCGTGCGGCTGGCTTCCGCTTCGAGCAGGTGACTGTTCGCGTCCCACAGGGCCGCGAGATTCACGTACAGACGGGCGGACTGCTCCTCCGGGCGCAAGTTGTTCGCGTCCTTGTCGACGAGCGGCTTGAGCGTCGCGCGGGCCGCGTCGAACTGGCCGGCCTTGAGCTGGCAACGGGCCAACTCGTAGCGGGCTTGCGCGGCGGTCGCGGGCGGCACGTCCGGCCCAACGACGTAGCCGAAGTTCTTCTCCGCGTCCGCCAGCCGCCCACGCTCGCGCTGGACCATGCTGACCGCGAGGTAGCACTTGGCCCGCATCGCACCGGCTTGACCGCTATCGAGCAATTCGTGAAACCGGTCTTCGGCCTGGCTGAGCAACTCGCGGCGTTGGGCGTCGTCCTTGGGGTCCAGGACGCCGAGGTAGTAGTACGTCCAACCGAGATTCAGCGTCGCGTCGAGCTTGCTACGGACGAGCAGGTCATATACGCCCGCGGCGAGCAGTTCCTCCTCACGGGCGTGGAGGTCGTCGTACAGGGGCTTGAGCCCCGCGAGGGCTTTTTCGTAGTGCTGGCGGGCGGTCGTGAGCGTACGAGTGAGCCGTTCCCGATCGCCGCGCTGGCCGGCGGTCAGCTCATACTCGTCCAACTCGCCGGCAGCCAGCACGGACAGGAGCATGCCGCCGTACTCGACGCGCGCGCCGGCCAAACGCACCGCGTCGGCTGCCGCCTGGCTCTTGGCCGCGAGCTCGAGGGCAGCGAGCCACTGCTCGTAGTTCCGCGCGGCCTGCTGCGCGGCGCGCTGGCGTTCCTCCGGCTGTTTCGCGCGGCGGGCCTGGTTCGTGTACGCCTGGGCGAGGAGGTGCTTGTCGTCCGGCGTCTTCCCGCCCGCCAGCCGGGCGTCGAGCGTGTCGGCTTGGCCTTCGGTCACGAGGCGTTCGAGGTCCTTGGGCGCCTCCTGGCCGTGCGCGGGGACCGTCTCGACCGGGCCATAGCAAAGGAGCACGCAACACGCGGCGCAGAGGTTCTTCATGGTGGCCGCATTTTATCCGGGATCGACTCCGGGGGCGGGACACGACCTCAACGACCGCATAAGCTGGGTGGGGTGGGCGTCTCGCCGGGTGGAGTGGGCGTCTCGCCCGCGCCGCGGGCGGCCAAGATGGCCACCCCACCCATGCGCTGATAATTGTGAGGCACTACATCGGCAATGAGCTAATGCGTGGTTTGTTCCGCGCGCCCCCCACTTGGCGCGCGGACCGTTTCCGGGTCTAGTTGCCACGCACCGGCCTGCACGCGGACTGCGGACCATCTCGCGCGGCAGTGTGCCTCTCGGGCAGGACGAGACCGCGTGTCGATCTGGCTTTCGGTATTCCGACCATGCGGATTCGCGAGTTGCTGGCGACGGGCCGGCCGAGCTTCTCCTTCGAGTTCTTCCCGCCGAAGGACGAGCCGGGACTGGATCTCCTGCGCGCGGCACTGGGCTCACTGCACGAGCTCCAACCGACTTTTGTATCCGTAACGTACGGAGCCGGCGGCAGCACGCGGCGACAGACGCTCGAGCTGGTTTCCACTCTGCGCCGCGACTACGGCCTCGAGCCGCTGGCGCACCTCACCTGTGTCGAAGCGTCGCGTACCGAGCTCCTCACGGTGCTCGACGGCCTCGCCGCAGCCGGGATCGAGAACGTGCTGGCCCTGCGCGGCGATCCGCCGCCCGGCAGCGGGCCGTTCACGCCGCACCCGGATGGCCTCCGCTACGCGAGCGAATTGGCGGCCCTCGCCAAGAGCCGCCATTCTTTCTGCCTGGGCGGCGCGTGCTATCCCGAGGGTCACGTTGAAGCAGCGAGCCTCGACGAGGACCTTCGGCATCTGAAGGCGAAAGTTACCGCCGGCTGTGAGTATCTCATCACGCAGCTCTTCTTCGACAACCAGCGCTTCTTCGATTTTGTCGGCAAGGCGCGGGCCGCTGGCATCGGCGTACCCATCATCCCCGGCATCATGCCGATTACCAGCGTCAACCAGGTCGAACGCTTCACTAAACTCTGCGGGGCCGCGATTCCGGAACCGCTGCTCAGCGAACTGCGACAATTGCGCGACGACCATCACGCCGTCCTTTCGCTCGGCGTCGCGCAGGCCACGGCGCAATGCCTGGAGCTGCTGCACCGCGGTGCCCCGGGAATTCACTTCTACACGCTTAACAAGTCCCCCGCGACGCGCACCATCCTAACCGCCCTCCGCACGGTTTACCCGCCCGCGCGCGAGCCCGCGGGGAGCATCGGCGTCCCGCCGGTGCGAAGCGGCTTTTCGCACCGGCCAGAGGCCGATGCTCCCCGAACGGACACGACCACATCCTCCTGAGGCAGCACTTTAGCGCGCGGAAACCGGCTGCGCGGGGCGCAGCGCGAGCATCCGCTCAAGCGCGATGTGCGACCAGCGTTTGGTCTCTTCGTCGACGACGATCCGGTTCACCACGCGGCCGGCAACCAGGTTGTCGAGCGTCCAACACAGATGCTTGAGGTCGATGCGGTACATCGTGCTGCACAGGCACTGCACGCTCGCCAGTGACCGAATGTGCCGGTCCGGCAGCGTGCTGGCGAGCCGGTTGACCAGGTGCAACTCGGTGCCGATGGCCCAATACGTGCCCGCCGGGGCCGCGCGCACCGTCTTGATGATGTACTCCGTGCTGCCGACCTGGTCCGCGAGCTGGCACACTTCCCACGCACACTCCGGGTGTACGATGATCGTCCACGGCTCCGGGGCGGCCCGCAGCGCCTCCGCCATCGGCACCTTGAACAGCGCGTGTACCGAGCAATGTCCCTTCCACAAGATGAACCGCGCGGCCCGCAGGCGCTCCGGCGACACGCCCCCATACGGCTGGTACGGATCGTAAACGACCATGGTTTCGAGCGGCCAACCCAGCGCATACGCGGTGTTACGGCCGAGGTGTTGGTCGGGCAGAAATACGATCTTGTGCCCCACGTCGTCTGGCGCGCCCGGCTCGGCCCCGTGTAGCGCCCAATCGAGCACCATCTTGGCGTTTGAGCTCGTACAGCACGCCCCGTCGTGCTGCCCGACGAACGCCTTCACCGCCGCCGACGAATTCACGTACGTAATCGGCGCGAGCGGGCCGTCGATCGCCCGCCGCAGGTTCTCCCACGCCGCCTCGACTTGGTCGATGTGGGCCATGTCGGCCATGCTGCACCCGGCGGTAAGGTCCGGGAGGATCACCTGCTGGCGGTCGCTGGTCAGAATGTCCGCCGACTCCGCCATGAAGTGTACGCCGCAAAAGACGATATATTCCGCCTCCGTCTGCTGCGCGGCGAGTTGGGAGAGCTTGAGGCTGTCGCCGGTGAAGTCGGCGAAAGCGATCACGGCGTCCTGCTGATAATGGTGGCCGAGGATGACGAGTCGCCGGCCGAGCTGCGCCTTGGCGGCGAGGATGCGCGCCTGCAACTCCGCTTCCGGACGTGCAGCGTATTCGGGCGGTAGCGGCGGCTGGAGAATCATCGGCGGCACACCATGCTCACCCAACATATATGCTAGCGTACTGCCTCGTAAAAAACAGCACATAAGATGGGTGGCGTGGGCGTCTCGCCCGCGCCTCGGGCGGCCAAGATGGCCACCCCACCCATACGCTGATAAGTGTGCGGCACTACACTAATCGCCGCCGCCACTCAGGAGTGCGACGAAGCAGTTGATGTCGTCAAAGTCCACCTTGCCGTTCGGATTGCAGTCACCGTTGAGGATGGGGCACAGCGGAAACATCGTCGCG
>JAGVEP010000148.1 GCA_020058145.1 Phycisphaerae bacterium
TGCTGGGCGCGGCGGGCCGCCGAGCGCCTGAAAATGCTGGCCCCGCGCCCCCTGCCCCCGTCCCAGCCGGCGGAGTCCCCATGAAGCAGATTGTGCTCGCCATCACCGGTGCCAGCGGCGCCGTCTACGCGCAACGCCTGGCCGAGGGCGTGCTCGCGGCGGGCGCCCAACTGCACTTGGTCGCATCGCCCCACGGCCGCCGCGTGCTGGCCGACGAACTGGACCTGCGGCATTTCGACGCCGAGTCGTTTCTTCCCGGCGCGGCGGGCCACACCACCGTCTATTCGTACCACGACATTGGCGCCCGCATTGCCAGCGGCTCGTTTCGCACGGATGGCATGGTGCTCTGCCCGTGCAGCAGCAACACGCTCGCGGCCGTCGCCGGCGGTCTGGCGGACAATCTCATTACGCGGGCCGCGCTGGTGACGCTCAAGGAAGCTCGGCGTCTGATTCTCGTGCCGCGCGAAACGCCGCTCAGCCAGATCGAGATCGCCAACCTGCTGCGGGTCAGCCAGGCCGGCGGCGTTGTCTGTCCCGCCTGCCCCGGCTTTTACATGCGGCCCGCGAGCATCGCCGACCTGGTGGATTTCGTCGTCGGCCGCGTGCTGGACCTCCTGGACCTGCGCCACGAACTGCCTGTCCGCTGGAATCCCCACCCGCAACGCACGGACGACACCGCCCCGTAGCGTCCGGGCTCTGTACCGGCCTGCAGCGGCCGGGCTCCGTACCGGCCGGTAGCGGCCGGGCTCTGTACCGGCCGGGACGTAGCGTCCGGGCTCTGTACCGGACGGAAAGCCGCAGCGCCGGGAAGCTCACGCCGAGGTCTAGAACCGGTCCACCTCCCCGGCCCCACAGGCGGGGGTCGGGGAGGGTACGGAGCCTCGTTGCCTCGTTGCCTGTTCGGCGCTTCGTACCTCCGTGCCTTCGTCCCTATGTCCCTTCGTCCCTTCTTCTATTGCAGTCCCGCCAACACCTGCGCCCAATACGCCCGCTGCTGCTGGTTACCGCGATTGTGGTGATGCCCAATCACCTGCGTCACAAACGCGCGCAGCGCCGGATGCCGTGCCGCGGGAACGTGCGCACGCATGCCCGTGGCGAGCTGCTGGGCACCCATCATTTGCTCGTCGCCGGGGCAGCCGGGATCGCACTCCATGCTGAGCCGTGCGATGAACGGACCAACGTCGTCGAAATTCACCACACCGTCGCAATTGCAGTCGGCATGAAAAACCATCGACCCCACTAAGCCCGGAAGCGCTTCCGCATAGCCGTCCGGGTCGCTCAACGCCAATACGAATGGGTCGATATCGTCGAAGTCCACAGCGCCTGTTCCGTCAAGATCGCCTTTGCATGTACTAATCTCGTAGATTAAAGCCCAAGGCGTATTTTTGGTGTATGTCACGTCACCGATCGTGACCTGGCCGTACTCCCCCCAGCGGTCGGGGTGATTGGCATCGTAGCCGTCGTAATCCACCGCCACAAAAGAGCCTGCGTTGACCAGCGCACCGTACACATGGATCTGCAACGACCCGGGAACGTTCCCGAACGGACCATCGATCTTGATCTGTCCGGGATTAAACACACTGCCCAGATTGCCGGATACTTCGACGGCGGCGTCGCCGAAGTCCTGCGCAAACTCGAGTGTGCCGGTCAAGTCGCGCACGTGCGTGCTCGAGCCCACCTGGATGCTGCCGTCGAAATCCTGGTGCACAAAGACCTGGCCCGACAGATCGCCATACGGCACGTTCATGGCCCCCAGCGAGCCCGCGTCCACGGTGCCAGCCAGCGTGCTGAACACCGTCACGTCACCGATTGCTCCGGTGGTCGTGAGCACGCCGTTGCTGCCCAGGCCGCCGTAGAGCGCGGCGCTGCCCAGCGCGCTGCCGGCGTCAACCAAGCCGTTATATGCGTCATAGTCGGTCAACGTGCCGATCGCACCGGCCTGGATGGAGCCGGCCAGACTGAGGCCGTGCAACTCGCAATAAGTGAGCGTGCCGGTGACCGTCATGGTTCCGTCGAAAAGGCCTTCGAATACCGCCCACGACAGATCGCCGGTCACGGTGATCGTGGCAAAACGGCCGACCTCCCAGTCGACAAACAGGCTCGTGGGCAACCGGGCCGTGTCGCCAATAGTCAGCGCGCCGTGAAACCATCCTTCGACCCAGCAGACGCCGACGCCGCCCCCGACCTCGATTGTTGCAGTCGACCAGACGTAGGGCATTCGCAGCATGCCCGGTATATCACCGGTGACTTGGACGCTTCCATCCGGGCCCAGGCCCGCCTGAAGCCAAATCTGGCTCGTCGGACCCATCGAACCGCCTATGTACAGGTCATCGTTGTACAGGCCACTTGTCACGTCGATCGAGCCGTTGTGCACAGCGGTCGGGGAACCCACCACCGTGACGTCCCCAAGTGAATAGCAGCTTATGTTTCCGTCGAGCACGCCGCCGACAGTGATAGTCAAGATGCCCTGCGTGATTTCGACGTAGCGCACGACATCACCGCCGATATTGAGCGCGCCAGTGCCGTCGGCTTGCGTTGGTCCCTGGGCGTTGAGGTCACCGCTGATTGTAAGTGCCTCGATAGCGCCGGCTACGCCGGTTCGGCTGATCCGGATCGTACCGACGTCGCGGGCGCCGTAGGCGTGGCCGTTGTGGCCGACGATCGAGATTGTGACCGTGCCGGCGTCTGCGTCGGCGTAGATGCCGCCGATGTCGCCCGGGCCCTCGTACGCGCCGTTATTCTCAAGCGCCGCCTCGAATTCAAACGTCTGACCCTCGACGCCGTGGAAAATCGTCACGTCATTCGACGGAGGTGGAAAGATCTCATAAAACGGGTATCCGGGGTTATTGGGGTCGTCATAGTACGCGTTGTACTGGTGAATGACGTTCACTACGTCACCGAGCGCGCCGGGTGCCAGGCAGGCAGCGAGCGCACAGACCAAGATCGTGGTTCTCATGAGCAGTTTCCTTTCATTTTGAAGCCCAACAAGACAGCTACTGGTCTGGCGCCGTTGGCTTGCCTTATCCGCGCGGTTTGAGTCTCAACAGGCTCGCTCCCAGCAACAGCCAGACTGAACACGGTTCCGGAATCACGCCAAAACTAAACCCGGCCCAACGCGACGAGCTTCCCGCATGTAGACCGCCGTCGCCCCAGGCGACGAAGGACGGGCCCACAGCTGCATAGGACTCGCCGCTGTAAGCCAGGACATAATCGATGTAGAGGTCGTGAGTGAGCATGTTGGGTGAGCGAAGCTCATAATCGTGAAAAACCCCCGCCTCGAATGTCGCGATAATATCTCCGCCTGCTTGAATGCTCTCGTACCCGAAATAGAGGTGGATCCCCCTCTGCTCATCCGAATTAACCCCGACTATTGGGTCGAGAGGATAAGGTGGGTCTACTTGGCTGACGCAGAGACGCCACCGCGCCACGAAGAGTTCCTGAGGACCGGGATCCAGCTCTCCCGGCCTATACCAGGCGTAGGCATCGTGCGTACCCGGCTGCCCGTCGAGCACCAGGGCACCGTCCTCAAAGTACCGCGCGTCGCCCCCTCCGGTGGTGTAGCGCGTCCAGCCCTCCGTTTCTGGGAAGTTGCCGTTGGCCGCGCTGTATTCCACCCAATAAGGCGTACCCCAGGCCGCTCCCGCCAACAGCAGCGCCACGGTCGTGAGGTTGAGCCATGCCCGAAGCATCCTTCATCCTCGTATCTGTGTTTCTGCGTTCATAGGGAGCGTGACCGGCGACGCCAGCGCGGGTGGCGGTGCCATTTTTTGAGCATCCACCACGCTCAGAAGCTCCGCGTCCAGCCACCGCCGAATCTCCCGCGGCGTGCATCCCAGCCGCAGCGCCTTGGTCACCACCCGGCCAAAACTCTTCAGCATTCGCCGCACGCGAACCTCAAGCGGCACGTTCTTCGCTGGGGCCGCCGGCTCGTGGCCATCAAAAACGCGGCTGAAGGCGGCACACTTCGCGGGTGTGTGCGGCGGTTGCGGATAGCGCCGGGCCGCTTTGAGCGCCCGGCACACCTTCCACTTGGGGCAAGCTCCCCCGGCGGCGCTGGCAACCCGTTCGCCGAGCTTGGTTTGGGTCAAGCGCGGCAACTTACGGCGGCCCTCCTCGTAGGCCGCCAGGAGCGCCTGCGCCCAACACCAGCGCGCCAGGCCGCCGCGGGCGAGTATCCGAGCCAGCCAGCGTCCGAGATCGATGGGGTCACGCACCCTGAAGCGCGATTTCGACTCACCTGCCCAGGTCGGCACGTCGAAATCGCCCCGGGCCGGAAGTTGCGCAATGCGCAACTTCGAGTGAGAGGGTCGAGGAGGCGAGCGCAGAGCCGTCGCGGCCTGAAAGTTGCGCAATGCGCAACTTTGGTTGGCCTTGTTAGTTTGGCTCCGTTCGCCCCGCGCGATGTCGAGGAACATCGCGGTGGTCAAACATGGCACCGAATGAAACTCGGCCGAGATGCTTTCGCTACCCACCATGGCGACCTCGATCAGAAGCGCTCTCGTTCGACACCCGGGCTGAGGGCTGAGGGCTGAGCGTCCGGCCACCCGCCGCTCGTGCCCCGGGCAGTCCGCCCGGTTGTTCTGAGCATTTTAGGCACGGCTGGGGCCGAAGTCCAACGAGTTCCCCATTATTTTCGGAAGTACTCTATTCCTAAGTAGATTAGGCGCGCGCCGCCCGGATTCCACTACTCCAACAGACCCGGCCGGGCTCTGTACCGGACGAGCAGCCCGTAGCGTCCGGGCTCTGTACCGGACGAGCAACCAGTAGCGTCCGGGCTCTGTACCGGACGAGCAACCAGTAGCGGCCGGGCTCCGCGCCGGCCGGGAGCACAGGCTGTTGGTCTGTGCTCCACCGCGGCGGGCGATGCCCACCCGACATTGCTGAGTGCTACGACGCTGTGACGCTTGAATTGCGGAAAACGCTACTTACGCCCCGGCCGCTTCGCTCGCCGGCGGGTTTTCGACCCGTTCAGCGGCTCAATGCGGGTGATGTGGACCGGATCGCAGTAGGCGAAGCGCGCGGGCACGCCCTCCGCAAAGGGCTCCAGCCCGATCGCGACCGTCGTTTGACTGACGGCGGCGATTTCCGGGTGCCGAACTTCGTACGTGGCCCCATCGGAAACAAGAATGCGGATCGGCTCGAACGGCTGTTTGCGCAGGTGAGTCAGGATCTCGTGCGGTCGCATCGGTTACCTCAGGTTCAATTGTACGCCGCCAGCGGTGCCGCGAGAACGGGCCGGAACGACGTAGCGGCCGGGCTCTGTACCGGCCGGAGTGTAGCGACCGAAGGCCGCCCCGGCCTTCATGGAAATCCGTCGCCTCATTCTCCGGGGCACGGGCTATCCGCCGGTGTCGGCCGACGTCATATACCCATGCTGCTCTGCACACCGGCGACGAGTTGCTGTAGTGTCTCGCGAAGGTGCAGAACGTAGAAGTACTCCCGGTCGCGGGCCACACCGTCGGTTCGCTGCTGCGCCTCCAACGTCTGGACTTGCTGATCGTATTCTGCTGCCCGCCACGGGTCGGCGGCCAGCATTTGAGCATTCAAACGCTGGAGGGCCTGAAAAACCAGGCTGCGCGCCGCATGGTCCCGCGGTTGCATGGCGCGCAGCTCCGTGGCCCGCCGGACGAGTTCCGCCCGTTCTCGCGGCAGCTCCGCAGGCACGTTGCGGAGGTGCCGCTGCGGATTAAACCGCAAGTCGCGGCTGCGGTGCCGCGCGGCGGAGATATCGGCGGCGCGGATGTCGGCATGTGGCAGCGGCAGGTAGGCCGTCGCGCTGACGCAGCAGGCCGGCCCGGGCGGCACGCCGAGCAGAGCCATGATGAAGTCCTCCATGATCTCGTCGTACTTGGCACCACCGATTCCGTGGACGAAGAGATCCGCGAGCAGCAGCCGCGCGAAAGCGGAGAGCGTCAGAGCCCGCGGGCGAAGCTGCCAGCCGCAGCGTTCGAGCTCCCAGGGCTGCGCGTGCGTCGCCGCGCGGCCAGATCGGAA
>JAGVEP010000010.1 GCA_020058145.1 Phycisphaerae bacterium
GTCGCAACGTCCCACCGCCGGATTTGAGGGCCGCGCCCACCGCTGCCGATAGCGCTGAGGTGCAAGCGCTGCGGGCCCCCCGCCCGCGGCGCGTGGACCGGTGCGAGCGGGTCTTTATGTCGATCTGGCTGCTCATCACACTCGGCACGGCCGTCGGCGGAGCTCTTCTGCTGTGGCATGGCGTCAGCCGAACCAAACACACCAGTGAGCTGATGCTCAAGACCTACGCCGAGATGCTCGCCGAGGCCCGCAACAAGCGTCAGGCCCAGCTTGCCCGGCAACGGCTGGCCGAGAGCGCCGAAAACACCCAACCGACTGACTAGCGCGAGTTTCCGGCATGTGTGGCGAGCCGCGCACCGCAAACGGTCGCCGCCGGCCGCGCGCGCGGTTTGCGCCGCGTTGGCGCGCGACTTGGAATTCCGCGTTGGGACACCGGCGCAACACTTTTCCTCGCCCGTGTCCGTGCGGCACCGATGCGTGTGGTCTGCGAGCGAGCACGTGGCACGGCTGCTGAACGTGCCGGAAGATCAGCTATACGCCTGGATTCGCAACGGCACGCTGCCCAGCGACCGGGTCAAGGACCGCTACCGCCTGAACCGCCTGGAACTGCTGGAATGGGCCGCGGCGGGCAGCCCACCGCGCGGTTTTGGCGGTCTTCCAGCGCCAGCCGCGCGTGCTCGTGCTCGTGCTCGTGCTCGTGCTCGTGCGGGATCCCAATATGCTCGTGCGAGATTCCTATCTCGCACGCAGCCACGCGGGATCCCAATATGCTCGTGCGAGATTCCTATCATGCTCGTGCGAGATTCCTATCTCGCACGCAGCCACGCGGGATCCCAATATGCTCGTGCGAGATTCCTATCTCGCACGCAGCCACGCGGGATCCCAATCCCGTGGGCAAACACGCGGGAAGGGATTCCCGCAGGTCTGGGTGCGAGAAGGGATTCTCGCACCAGCGGTCTTCCAGCGCTATGCGCTCTGCGTTAAGCTGCCTGTAGCTCGGCCACGGGCAACTGCCGCAACCCCTTGGGTACCGGAAAGGATTCCGGTACCAGCGTGAGTCTCAACCCTGGACCGGCGGGCGTCCGCAGTCCGGCTGACGGGCTTTGAGGCCATCGCGGAGGTTATTATGCCGATCCGCATAAGACGCGCGTGCTCGTGCGAGATTCCTATCTCGCACGCAGGCACGCGGGATTCCGATCCCGTGGGCAAACACGCCGGAAGGGATTCCCGCAGGTCTGGGTGCGAGAAGGGATTCTCGCACCAGCGGATGCCCATCTGCATAACACGCCGTGATAAACCGTTGGATAGAGCGCAGCCAACCTGCCTGTGCGCCGCACGCAGACAGGCGGAAGATAAAGGGATTAGCGCGATTCTGGCAGCCGTTCCAACGGCGTGTTATACGGCCAGGAAAACGAAACCCCGCATCATATGCGGGTCAATCTAATTATTGTTATCAGTAGGAGAGAGCATGAAGCAGTATGAATACAACCATATTCGAATGAGCTACACCTTCTTGAGCTTCTTCTCAAAGACCGCGTTCGGTAGACAGCTATCCGAACTGCTCGAGAGAATGGGGAACGAAGGATGGGAGCTCAAATCCTCCATCTGTGAGGGACTCCTACCGAGTCACGTTCATTTTGTGTTTGGCAGAGAAAAGGAAGCATCCTGATAACCAATGGGTGCTACGGACGCGCTACCGCGCGCCGCAGACCCATCCGTTAGGCCGCGCCCGGGTCAGCAGGTCCGTCAGGTCGTGGTAGCTCGCCCGATCGTTGGCGTACACCGAGTCAGGCTTGGCGGCGTGGCGCAGCGGCGGGTCGTTGAGCAGAGCGTAATGGATCGAGCGGTCGCTCAGGGGCCAGAACTCGACCCGCTGTGCGAGAATGTGCTGCACCGCCGCCAGCCCTTGACATGCGACGGACGCTCCGCGTCCCAGCCGAAGGCCGGCGGGCGAAACCCGCAGTCGCATGTCAAGGGCCAGCGGCGGCACCTCGGCCCGGCTGATGCCCTTGCGCCGCCGGGTGTCGGACATCGGCAGCGGGACGAGGCCATGCACGTCGCCTGCACGGACGAAACCGGCCGGCTCGCGCTGCTGAAAGTCAAGGACCCGTCGATTCACAACTGGTTCGGCTTGAGCCGTCGGCCATTCACGGTCGGTTGAGCAGCGGTCATTGAAAGCCCAGGTTGTCGCCTGTAAGCTACGGCAACATTGGACGTTGTGGCCTCCGCTGCCGACAGCGACAACCGCTGTGACAACCGTCGGGATCGGTAACGAGTTTCTCTCATAGGTGATGTAAGTGCCGTGGATTTAGATACTTGCCACCGTAGCTCAATCGGTAGAGCAGCGGTTTTGTAAACCGCAGGTCGTGGGTTCGAATCCCACCGGTGGCTTTTGGTTTTTCGGGCGGAATACTCCGTTTCACCCTTATTTTCCAAGGGTTCATGATGCGCGGCGACACCGGCCGTGCGCCCATTCGCGCCTTTCAGAGTACGTTGAAAACCGCCCCTTCGCGGCAAGCTGGACGGCAAGCTTTTGACGGCTGGCGGCTTCGCAGAAACCGCAGGTGAAGGGCTCGGAGCCCGAGCCGCCGGCGAATTGGCCGACGGCCGGGCCATGTTGGGAAGCGAACGCAGGGCCACGGCCTGCTCACCGAGTTCGGTGTGCGAGTAGCGGGACATGGTCAAGTTGATGTCGCTGTGACGGGCGAGATCCTGAGCCAACTTCGGATGGACCCCGGCACGGGCAAGGTTCGTGATGAACGTGTACCGCAGGGCGTGAAAATCGACGACTCGTCCAGCGTCATCCTTGCACGTCAAAAATGTCGTCTGATTCCGCACTTCCCGTTCCGCATCAGTCTTCGCATCATTCAGCCAGTCTGTCCGCGCCGCCTGCATGTCGCGACGGAGCATCTCAGCGGGCTTATCGGGGATGCGGAAGACTGGTTGATTTGGCTCGGGAACCACGAGGAAGGAACCAAGGTCCGCCGCCATTTCGGTCCGGAGCGGTAGCACATCGTCGCGGCGCCGCTTGCTGTAACCCGCCGCCACCTTGACGGTCGGTGACTCGTCGAGTTGAAACGACATCGGCGTCAGGCTCCGAAGCTCACTCACACGGAGACCGGTTTCGGTGGCGAGCCGATAGAGCATTGACCGTTCCGGACCCGTCATACCAAGACGCACCGGTCCGTCCCAAGTCTTTTCGATGAGCGCGGCCAGTTCGTCCGGCAATAGCGCGCGACGGTCGTGTCGGCGGTCGAGCCGCACGTTCAAACCCGAGAGGTGTCCGACTTGCGATTCGGTGATGCGACGTTCGAGAACCGCCCAGCGACAGAATTGCTTGAGCGTCTGCAAGTAGAAGTTGAACGTCTGCGCGCTAATGCCCGCTTCTTCGTTTCCGTCTGCGTCCTTTGTCGGTTGTCGCCGCCGGCCGAGCCAGCTCACGAATCGGTCCCCCGTTACGTCGGTCCATTCGGAGAATCCACACTGCTCGAAGATTCGTCCTAATCGAGCCGACAGCAGGGCGACGTGCTTTTCCGTGGCGCCCTTTGCACGCCGCGATGCGAGAAAATCCTGAAGGTGCTCGCGGAGCGGTTTGCTACCAGCGGCAAGTCGCGCGTCGAGGACGCCGATTTTCAGGAATCGCTCGCGAATGTTCTTGGGCAAACCGATTAGCCACGATTGCAGATCCGGTGCGACCTGGCCGCCGCTTGCGACGAAGTACGCTACCAGTTTGTCGATGTTCCGCCCGAGTTCTTCGGCGGCCGCGCGATTCGTAAACGCCGGGAGTCTCTGCGCGCGGCCGTGCTGGTCTCGGAATTCGACGTACCATTTTGTGGTCCGCTTCGCACGGCCGTTATCGTCCATGTAGACGGCTTTGAGAACTCTCACGGTTCACCTCACCTTCTCGGCTTGCTTGATCCGCTCCCACTGCGAGAGCGGAGGGGCACCGGCCGCGAGCCACGCATCGACGACACGTTTGTCCCATCGCACCGCACGTCCCAACCGAACCGGTGCCGGCAATCGACCCAGGCTCAGCAGCTTCCACACGTGAGCGCGGCTGATACCGAGGCGGTTCGCGAGCGCCGTCGCCGAGAGCGCGAGCTGCTCATCGTCCACTCCGCGTCGCCTGCCCGTCGGGCTGCGGGTTTGGTGCGGAGCAGCGATTGGCTCTGCCCCAGTGTACGCATTCTCCGGTCTTGTCGAGTCCGTCACGAGAATTTCTCCTGTTCATTGATTCGGTCGGGCCGACCCATTCGACCCACGGAGAAACCGTCCGTGCCGGTCTGTTTTGTCAGGCGGGCGTCGAACGTGCTCGACGACATGCCACCGTAGCCCACGGACGCGCTGACGCTTGTCCTCACCCCGGCTGCGGAGAGCGAACTCGCTCATCGTTGCCGACTCCGCCGCAAAGAGCCCGCCAACTCCCACCGCAGCTCCCCGCCGCACCCCTTCGACCTGTCATGCTCTTTGCAGCACCGCACCCGCGCACCCGCCCACGGGCGCGCTGGCGCTTGCCCTCGCCCCGCGTGCGGAGAGCGACTCTCCCGCTGCCCGCTCCACCCCGAAGAGCCCGCCAGTTCCCGCCACCGCCCCGCGCCACGCCCCTTCGAACTGTCATGCTCTTCGCAGAGCACCACGCCCCCGCATCGGGCTTCGCCGCTCAATGTTCCTTGAAAGGCCGCCTTCGCCCCAAAGTGGGCGAAGGCGAAGTCGGCCTTTCAAATGTCCCCCAGGGGTTTATTCCAAGCATGGTGCTTGGAGCGAACCGTGGGGGTTTTTCGGCGCCCGGCGGGATTGTGCCGGGTTCCCAACACACGGAGATGACCACGATGGACTTGATATGCACACGCTGCGGAGAGCCTTGGGATTTGGATTACGTCCTGCACGAGGAGCCGCGAGCGTTCAAACGCCACTACGGTCGGATTGACCGTTGCCCATGCTGTCCAGCGAATCCACCGGAGCTCTCGTCAAGAGAGCGCGAGCGCTTGGCGATGGTCACTGAGATTGCGAATCTCTGCCGCCACGACATCGAAGCGGCTGCCAAGATGCTGGATGAACTCGGACTGCTATGAACCAACGTGCCGGCGGCAGTTTGGGCCGCCGGCCTTAATTTCGAGAGACACAATTATGGAATTACTGACAGATGAATTGAGATTGTTGTTGCCACCCATGCGGGCGACCGAGAGCGAGCAGGATCCGCTCGCCATCGTGAAGTATTTCACGCCCTGGACGAGTTGGACCTGGTACGCAACTGAATTCGACGGCGAAGACCTGTTCTTCGGCTTGGTGGTCGGTTTCGAAGCGGAGCTAGGGTATTTCAGCCTATCCGAGCTTCGAGACGCACGCGGCCCGGCCGGGCTTCGCATCGAGCGCGACCTGTACTTCACGGCAACCCCGCTCAGCAAGCTGCCAACTCGCGAATGATGAACAGCGCTCGCCGGCGGTAGTCCCGGCGGGTGCCTTTATGACACGGAGATGAGAACATGAATCTGATAGAGCGAACGAGAGCACGACTTGGACGCTGGCACGGCCAGCCGCACGTCAGCAGGTCTACTCGATACGAAATTCGGTCGCCGCGATGCTCGCTGCAGGTGGTCGATTGCACGACGCACGACCACGCCTGGAGCACCATTGTGCTTGAATGGGAGCACTTCGGCGAGCCGATTTGCTTCGACTTCAACGCGGCCGACCTGGACGCCGTCAGCGACATGCTGAATGCGGCCCGGGCGATGCTCAGAATGAAGTAACCGACGACGCCGGCGACGTTCTCGTCGGCGTCACTCTTCCCGGCAATGTCGCCGGCGCCCCGTGCGTCGTCGGCTGGACATCGCCATGAAAAACCGCGGCTTATCGGTGTCGGGCCAACAGGATACGCAACGGAATTGGCGACAGGAAAGACGCGACTTGACACACGCTTCGCTGCAGCGGACGGCCCTCCCAAGTCTCCGCATTCCCGCGAGGGCGCGGGAGATGCCCCTGTTCGCCGAACTTCCGCTTCCACCGATTCGACGCGATGCGCTGAGTCATTATTTCGCTCCAGCCATCGGCTCACTTGCCCCACCCCCATCCAGCACCTCCACCAATCCCGCCACCTCAAAGATGCGAACGAACGGAAACGAGGAAGAACGCCGTGGACGGCCAACGCTCGAAACGGTGGCAAAACCAACCGAAACGGAGGCACACGAGCGGAACCCCAGCAATGCGGAGGGAACCGCCGCAACTCGGAAACGATTTCGAACAGTCAAACAGTGGAAGAACCGGCGGCAACCGTGCCAACGCTGGAACCGTCGAAACCCGGAAGAACAGCCGAAACGGGGGAACGTGAGCCGAGCAACGGGCGGAACGGTCACAACGGCCGAACCCGACGAAACGCGGGAACTCTCAAACGGCCAAACGGTCGGAAACCCCGGAAACAGTCGGACCGCGAAAAAATGAACGGAAGGAAGCGCAGCAGAGCTGCACAACGGAATGAACTTCCGAAACGGCGGAACCGACGAACCGACCGGAAAGCGGGAACGAGAGAACGGGGGAAACCGTGAACCCGCTAACCGACAAGCACACCGAATCGAAATCCGAACGGTTTGAACGCGACGGAAATCGCAACGGAAAGGCGAAACCAAGCCACGTCGCCACATGCCCTGGAAGAGACTCGATAACCGGTTGAACGGAAGGAACTTGCGAACAAGAAACTCAAAACGTGAAACGTGGAGTGGGGCGCAAAGCCGCACGTCCACGTGACAAAGCGGGCGGCATCGGTCGGTCTTCCAGTCGGAGGACTGACGATGACCCTGAACGACCGCGATAAGGATCTGCTCAACGCACTCACGACGCGGGTGCGGCTGGTCACCGCCGAGCAGAGTGCTCGACTTTGGTGGCCCGACCGCACGACTCCGCTGGCGCTGGTTCGGCGCCGACTCCGCGCGCTATGTGAAGCCCGCCTTCTCGAAGAGCGACCCATTCTCGCCGAGCCGCTCCTGGCTCTTCGGGCACCGATCGTCGCTTGGTCAGCGGGCGATAGCACTCCCGATTTTCACGCTGTCGCATGGCGCTTGCAGAGCCGGTGGACGGAGACGGCCCGTGAGACCGTCGTGTACCTCGCCACGGAGTTTGCTGCCGACACGTTCGGCGGCGTCGCTGCCCGGCTGCCCAGCATCGGCCAGGAGACCCATGACCTTCACGTGAGCGAACTCTATTTGCACATGCGCCGGCAGCGCCCGGCACTCGCTGCATTCTGGCTGGGAGAGGAGATCGTCCGGCCAACCCGCATCGACGAAAAGCTCCCCGATGCGGTGATCGTGGACTCGACAGGTAACCCGGTCCGCGTCATCGAATTCGGCGGCCGCTACGACCACAAGCGCGTCGCGGCCTTTCACCTGGACTGCCAATCGCGAGGACTCCCATACGAGCTATGGTAAACAACCCCAACAACCCGACGACCGCCGATGGCCTCTCGGACCAACAGCGGGCCGTGCTGCAGCACATCCGGTTATTTCGGATCACGACACAGGATCTGGCCAGGCGAGGGTGCTTTGCCCGAGACGCCACGCCGAGCGGCGTGGACAGCTTTTTCGTCCGCTTGCGGAAGCGCGGCCTCGTTCGCGCCGCGCAGTTGATGGGAACCGAGAAATATTACTACCTCACGCAAGGAACGTATCAGAGCGCGTTCGGCGAGGCTGCTGCCGAAGAGCGCGTCGGCAGCTTCGCGGTTGTTGAGTGGTACGGTCGGCTGCTCTTTTGCATGCGGCGTCCCGACGTTCGCAAGAAACTCCACTGGAGCGAATTCGATCGTCTGTTTCCGCAGCTCCATGATGACCGGCAACCGCGGCGCCATGTGTTCTACATCGACAAGGAGTCGGGCCAGAGTCGGTTGGGGCTGATCTATGTTGACCCCGGCAATCGATTCGACCGCGTCGCAAATCGCCTTCGGAATCAGCTTATCGGGAAGCTCTTGGCCCAGGCCGCGTGGCGCGAACACGTCATCGACGGCGACCGGCTCACGATCGCAATCGTCTGCACGAGCGCGATGCGCGCCGCTCAGCTTCAGCAGGAACTGGACCCAGCGAGCCAATGGCCGCGAATCCGTTTCTGCTTCGAGTCGTTCCAGGAATTGCTGCCGCTCGTCCATCGGCGTCACGCCGAGTCCAACCGCAACCGCAATAGGAAACCGGAGTCGATGTAATGCGCCCCAATGTCGCCGAAACCCGTGATCCACTGGTTCCCGAATTGCTTCCCCCGTCGGTTGACCGAATGGAGTTGAACTATCGCACGTCGATAGACCCATCGGCGACACCGCCACTATTGAGCGTCATGGTCTCGGCATTGCTCTTTGCCGGAGCGACATTCACGGCCCGACTTTTGTTCCAGCTTCAGTCGCCGCGCTTCACGATGGCGTTACTCGGGAGTGTCGTCGTACTGATTTTGGCGGCGGCGCTGATCGCGTGGACCCGAAAGCGGATTGCGCCGGCCGTGTTCATGGCGACCGGCGCGCCCATTCTCGTCACCACGTTGCTCGCGCCTGCGTCTCCCGTATTTGCATGGGTCGGATTCCTGTTCGGAGTCGCTCTCGCCGCGAAACTCGCAATGGACACGGTTTACCACGCTGCCGCCTGGTACTCGGCGGATTTTCGCGTCGCAATTGCGGTTCGACGCCGATTCTTGGCGGTATGGAACCCGGGGGCGCTCGATCGGGAGTTTCGTCCGGGATCTAACGAAGGCTCGGTTGTTCGGGTACGCGAAGTCGGAGAGCGAGAGGGACTTCGGCGGCGCCTGTGGCTCGTGATCGCCGCCGGGGGTGCGTGCTTCGCTTATCAGTTGCTGTTCGCAGATTCTCTGGCCGGCTCATTCGCCGCGGCGATGGTGTTTTCTCTCTTCAATGCGTTTATCGCAGTGTGGAGCCTCCGAAGCTTCTGCGAGCAGACAGGAACTACACGCGAGCAAGCATTGGCCGAAATCGGGCAGGCCGCATCGCTCTGGTTTGGCTACAACCGGCATCGAACTGTCGCGCCCGGCGTCATGCTCAGCCCGGCGGGATCGTGTGGGCCGCGCACCCGCCAATTCTGGTTCGCGTTCGGAATCTTCTCCGCTACCACCGCGCTCGCAACCTGCTACATCGCGCTACCGCTCAAGACCGCCGGCGAGTTGATGCGCGTCCCGGCGGAAGCCGCGTCGCGTTTGAACGCTTCGAGTGAGATCGACCAGAAGACTTGGTCGAAATTCGCAACCCTCGGGCAGTCGGTCGTGGCTGGCCTCCGCCGACCGGTCGAGGGTCGCCTCCTCCTGGGATTCTTCGCGGATATTCCCGCCCGCTGGCCAATTCTGGCCATCGGGCTCATCGGCTGCGTATCGATCCCGCCGTTGGCGTTCGTCGCACTTGTACTCGCCATCGCAGGCCGCACGCTTGCCCACTTCGGTCACTCGTTTGGTGCGGAGTCTCCGTACGTGCGCGATATCACGGAGTGGGATTCGGCGGTGGAGCGGCTTCGTCAGTCGCGCGACCCGCTGGAGACCGAGCATGTCTGGCTGGGCGTGGCCATCGAAACCGACTCACCCGTGATCATGCACCGACAGCTCGCGGCCGAGCACGTGCACCTTATGGGCAGCACTGGATCGAACAAGACTTCGGTGGGTGTAACGCAACTTCTGGAGCAGCTCATCGGTCCGGAATCGTCCATACTCGTCTTGGATCTCAAAGGCGACATGGCACTGTTCGAGGCGGCGCGCCTTGCGGCGCAAAACGCGCGGGACCGGCGGGGTACAAGTCGCCCCATTCGCTTTCGCTGGTTCACCACCGAAAGCGACCGATCCAGTTACGTCTTCAACCCGCTTAGTCAGCCATATTTGCAGGGACTTCCGCGGTTGGAGCGAACGCAGATTCTCGCGCGTGCCCTGGGCCTTGAACATGGCGAGGGTTACGGGCGCGGCCACTTTTCGTCACAGAACCGCAATGCACTGCTCAAGCTGCTCAGCGCGTGTCCGGACGTCGATTCTTTTCGCAAACTGCATGAGGAGGGGCGGCGCCAGAAGAAGCTCTTCACGACCTGGGAGCGTGAGAACGCGTCTGACTTTTTCTCCGCGATTCACATGCTCGCCAATATCGACGCGCTCAATCTCGCCAAGCGCGACCGCATCGACCCGCTCATTCTGAAAAACGCCATCGACATGAGCGAACTCGTTCGTGAGCCGAACATTGCATATTTTCGCCTACCGGCCACGTCGCAGGCCGCCGCGAATCGCGAAGACGGCAAACTCGCGATCTACAGCCTGCTCACCGCGATCCGCCAGATGGGCCGATTTAGCCGACAAATCTACATCGTGATCGACGAATTTCAGCAGCTCATTTCGACTGATCTTTCCGTCATGCTTCAACAGGCCCGCTCGTACGGTGTCGGCATCATTATGGCCCATCAGACGCAAAGCGACCTGTGTCTGCCTGAAGCGGATATGACCCAGGCGGTCGAGGAAAACACACACTTCAAGCAGATCTTCTCCGTGAACGACCTTGGGCACCGAGAGGCGCTCGAAAAATTGTCGGGCGAAGCGTTGTATCACCTTGCGGCATGGAAGCAGGGTTACGAGGCGTATGGAGATGGTGTTTTGGAGCCCGACGTCGGCTTGAACCCGGAAGACCCATTCGCAGAAGACGCACCGGCGAACGTGACGCCGGAGGTCGGCCCACGACTTCGCGCAAACGACCTGATCGCAATGAGCGCCCGGCAAAATGTCTGCATGGTCCAGTTCAAGCGCAACGTGGGATACGGGCAGTACGATGGATTCCCGTTCCTGATCCGAACTGACTATCACATCGGGCGCAGTGCCTACTTGGCACGCCTCTCCGCTCCGTGGCCGAGCCAGCAGGATGCTGCCGGAACGATTGTCGCGCCTTTTCCGGCCGAGTGTTTCTTCTACCAAATTGGCGTCGAGAAGCCGTCTTCGACGCGGCAAATGCCACTTCCGTTCGCCAACGCGCAAGCCAGCGAGACTTTGCCCGAAGAATCCACGCCGACCGTGACAAATCCACCGCCGTCTGCCGGTCAACCGGTATGCCCGGCGTCGGATCGGAATCCGGTCGCCGAGGCGCTGGACTCCCTGTAAGGAGAAGACCTTGGCCGCACTGAGCCCTCGACAGACCGAACGACGTTATCTCTGGACCATCGTGACGTGGTTGTTTATCGCGTTGTGCCTGTTCGCACTCATCCATTTGCTCGCGCCGGTGTGCAATTCAACGCGAATGGTCAGTCAGACCGCACCTGGCGTGATTGACGCATCGCAGCCCGGCGCCGATCCGGCAACGGTCGCCGCGAGCGAATTGGCGGCAGCGACCGAACGCCGCAAAGCCGATGAAGTGCGATCGCTCGCCAAGATTCGCTTGCTGCGGCTTCGCCACGCGGCCGACGACGTGATCGCGCTGACAAAGGCGTTTGAACGCGAACACGACGAATGGGCGACTCTCACGACCGCTCTACTCAGTGATGAGCGCGGCACGCGGCTTGCAACGGACACCAACGCCGTACAAGCGTTTCGCTCACTGACTCAGCTCGACTTTTGCCATTTTTCGCGGTGGTCGTGAATGAACGGGTACTCACAAAGAATCGGACTCCTCCGTACACTCGCGGGTAGTTTAGGGCCTGCGA